>NZ_JAVRCI010000029.1:0-74751 GCF_034530835.1 Nostoc sp. DedQUE12b
TAGCTATCTGTCTCGCCCATCACTGCTTCTTAAATATTAGACCTGAATCCTTACATTTTAGGTAAGGATATACCTCTATTTAGTGATTTGTATCAACTAACAACTCAAGGTGTTGAAATTTGTAATAGATATATGCAAAAATTATCTATTCCTCCGATAGAGCTAAAACTAGAAGGGCTAAACTTTTAGAATGAGAATTAGTTTAACAAAACAGTTATTTTAGCGAAATTATAACTAAAGTATCTGTTTGAGTTCGCTCTACAAAAATGATAGATTTATATTTAAATATTTTTATACAAAAAATACTACCTATCCTAATTTAGTATCACTCCCCCAATGGGGGATTTTTTAGGGCAATGAGCGAAAAATACCGCCATGAACACGCCCAATTATAGTGCCTTACTGCAAAGCTTTTGGACACCACCTCGTACACCCATTACAGAAAATTCCAACTCAAATAACCATCCTACTGAACCAACAGATATTGCTGAATTTATAGGTGAAGATTTACTCTGGCAACAGACTATCCCTGCCAAAGAACCTAATCTGAAGAATATCCCTAATGACCTACCAAATAAATTAATTCAAGCACTTCAATCATTAGGAATCACCCAACTTTACTCTCACCAACTTCAAGCCTTACAAGCAATTAGACAAGGTAAAAGTTTAATCCTCACCTCTCCCACAGCCAGTGGCAAAACTCTCAGCACATACCCCGCCATTCTGGAAGGTTGTATAAATCAAGAACATCGAGCATTAGCATTTTATGGACTACGAGCATTGGCGCTAGACCAGTTTCACAAAATCTCTGAACTACTCTCTACCATACCAACACAATCCAGACCAGTACTGGCAATGATCACTGGAGATGTCAAATCAGAAAAACGAGAACAAATCCTGAAGAGCGAACCGCATATTTTAGCTGTCACACCAGAATTAATCCATTTTCAACTCAAGCAGCCTGGAAATCCGCGCATTGGGCAAACTTTTATCAGCGATTGCGCTATGTGCTGATTGATGAAGCTCATACCCTTTCAGGCAGCTATGGCGCAAATATGTCCTGGCTGATTCGTCGCATTAAACTAGCAGTAGATCATTACGGTGGTGACTCCAAGAAACTGCAATTTATCTTCCTGAGTGCCACTTGTGGTAATCCTAAACAACTGGCTCTGAAAATCTCCGGCTTAAAACCAACTAAACTCAACCCCAAACCCCTAATTTGGATTCGCAAAAGTGGAGCAGCTTCACCATCTAGACAAATAATTATCACTCAGCCCAGTTACAATCTGACTGGTGATACCGCTCGAATAATTCAATTTTTACTCAATCAAGGTAAATCAGGTATCGCCTTTTGTAACTCCCGTCGCAGCGTGCGGGAACTAACAGAATTACTCAAATCAAACCAAGTAGCCGCATTCTACAGTGGTATTACCTCTGAGCGTCGGGCAGAAGTAGTTGACCAACTCCAGTCTGGCACGATTAAGTGGATTATTGCCACAGAAGCATTAGAAGCTGGAATTGACCTACCAGAGTTAGAATGTTGCATTTTGCGTGGCTGGCCTGGTTCCAAAATGGCATACCAGCAACGCAGTGGCCGCGCCGGACGTTCTCAGTCTGGACTAACAGTGCTGCTTCCCAATGCTCTCAATCCCATTGACTGCTATGTAGCAGAACATCCAGAAATGCTGGTATCGCCAGAAGCTGAGGAAGTATTCTTTAATGACGAATATCCCATCTTTGCTGCTAAACATTTGATGTGTGCAGCCGCAGAAACTGGTATTCCTACTAATAAAATAAAGTACTACTTTGGCACAGCAGCTTACGAGGTAGCAAAACTCCTGTTAGCCCAAGGGCATCTAAATAAAGGTCGTCATGGACTGTGGGCAAAGGGTTATCCCCATAAAGATGTTAACTTTCGGGGTGGCTTATCCCAAACTACCATCAAGCTAGTAGATGCAGAATCTGGGGAAGAACTAGAGGAAATATCAGAGGATATTGCTCACCGGGAAGTCCATCCCCAAGCCATCTACAAACGACAAGATGCCAATGGACGAATGTTGACTTATCAGTGCATCTCCCTTGACTTGAACAGCAAACAAGCAATTTTAAAACAGACAGCAGATAGCCCACTTTTTACAGTTGCAGTTACAGAATCAGAAACCAGTAGCCTAACAGTTCTGACAGATCCGGTAAAGTTACCATTGCTGTTTTCTCAAGTCAGTGAAGTTGATGACTGTCAGGAATATTTAACCCTGGAACTTAGTTTTGGTGAAGTTAAGCACATTACCAGTGGTTACAGTTTAATGACCCAAATCTATGAGCAGACTTGTTTGAACAAGCGGTGTCTTAACTACAAAGAGCCGCTACCTAAAGAACATCGTTGTCGGCTTTGTAGCAAACTCACACGCAAAGCTGTAATTGTGAAAACCCTGTCAGAAGAAAAGTTTGAGCAGCCTTTCCGTACTCAATTTTCAGCACCAATGGTCAAAGTAGCGATTAACTCAAGTGCGTGAGAATACCTCCAGCACAATGCCTTGGAAACTAGAACCAATTTAACCCGCAGTGGAGAACCGATTCCACCAGGCTATCAACAGTTGTGGGATTATTCCAGTACCTTGATTGCTATCCACAGCTTTGGGCATCAAATTATGAGAGCGTTACAGCTGGTGGCTAGAGTTGACTCTAAACAGGTGAATTTTACAGTAGTGAAGGAGTTAGGGGAAAGTAACAATTACACAGGCTATTTCTATGATACCAGTGATGGCGGTAATGGTGCGGCTGAAGCTGTGTTTAAGCATCTGCCAAAACTTGCTAGTGCTGCTAGAGCGATCGCACAGGATTGTAATTGTGATACTGGCTGTGCCAAGTGTCTAATTCAACATGGTTGCCCTGATGGTAACACTGCTTTATTGAAGCAAATGAGTTTAGTGTTGTTAAATGCGATCGCCTCCGACGCGGCGTAGCCCATCGCTACAACTGATGTTTGACAAGAGTATCGTCGTAGACATCGCTCAAATTCCAGATTTTATTGTCCCAGATACTCAATTACTGCCTCCAAGTCTGCAATTGCCCGATTAAATCGATTGAGCATTGCTTCTGCTACTTCTGGTTGGGCGTTGACAGTCGGTAGTTTTTCCGTCACCACACTTTTGAGTGCTTCTAGCCACAGTAACAAATTTGTATGTCGAGCTGCTGTCAACAATCCCATATTGGTGAGAACAGACAAATGAAACCCAAGTTGGTCTTGTCCACCATAGCCGAGATATCCGTTACTCAGTTCTAGTTTTTCTGGAGTAAATTCAAAATACTGGTCAGAGGTAATACCAGCTCCTTCGAGTTTGGGTTGTGGTAATGGAGGTTGGGATTGAGTCATTATCAGTTAGGATTGTTGTACAGCAGGTAATTTTGACATTTGCAAAACACTGTCTGACCAAATACCAAGTTCTTGAATAATCTGGTTTTTAGCTTCTGTGTTATTCCAGGCTTGTTCCCAGTTAAACAGCCAGCGTGTGAGAAACCTTCCTAAGTTTGCTAACTCAAAAGCATTGTCAATATCTATATCTGGGGCTATCCACTCAAGAAAATACATAGTCTCTCTAATCAGGCTTCTGACCACATCCTCATGCGTAGAGTCACTGAAAAGTTGACTTATCCGTACTAAATTAGTCGCCAATTTTCCCAATCTAACAGGGATACTATCTTGCACAAAGGTTTCTTGCTCATAAGTTAAGCCATTATTCATCCCAGAAACTCCATATTGAGATTCTCAGGTCTTCAGACACTATTATCATAAATACATTTCACTTGTGTAATCAATATGAAAACCAAACAACTAAGATTTAGACTCTCAGATAAAAGGTTTTCAATGTTGCAATTTCATGCAGCGCAGATAGGCAAAATATCTAACAAGTTATTCAAAACTTGTTGGATATTTTGCCAGTAGCTGCAATACTTTGTATATCTGTATTTAAGCATAATTAATCGAAGTAATTAATTTGCAGCTTACCGCTGCATGGGAGAGATGTTATATTCTCTCCACCATGCCAGTAATTAATCTTGCCGATATTCAACAAATTACTAAAACACAGCAACAACTCCTATTCCCCAGTCAAAAATATCATCCAAATCGCTCTGCCTTTGACTCTATAGTTGCAGATAACTTTTCTTTGGTGATGAGACAACTGTTTTTAGGACTGACTGTAGAACCTTTATTAAATGCCTATCCTCAAATTGCTCAGTGGGTTTCTCAAGTACAGGAACTTGCACCGGAAATTTTTCAATCTCGGAAAAAGTTATTAGTCGATAATCCAGTTATTGCACCTCTTGTAATTAATGACGACAAGCACTTTATTCAAGTATTAACAAATATAGCATTTAAACAAGGTATTCCCAGGCTTTATGAATGGGCTATACGCCATCCACACTTAAGCTGGCAAGACCGGGTAAAGTTATGGACTACGGTTAGACAATACTCAGTTACTCCTAACCAAATACAACTCGTAGTTTTAGCATTACATCCTGTTCAACCAGCCCAAAGATTAGATGTACGCTGGAATAAAAAGGATCAGATGCAGACTGAAAAATGGTTAATTAAACTACTGACTCAATCTCAAGATAACAAATCACAATCAAATACAGCTATTCCTGAGTTATTGTCAATGGTCAATTTAGAAGCTATTCCAGAAGTCAAGATTTAACAGTTATCAGTTATCAGTAAACAGTTATCAGTTAAAATCATTGGGTTTAAGTCCCCCACTATATCGGCGAAAACAAACAAGCTGAAAACTAATCACTATGAGCCGATTAGTGGTAGGCGTTAGTGGTGGGTATAAAACCTACGCTGATACGCCTGATAACTGATAACTGTTGACTGTTCACTGTTTTAAGAGGCTAATGCCTCTGCCATTGGCAAATGCTTGTTACAGATAACACCAATGGTACTCAAATCAACTTTTGAACATGGATGGCTATTATCAAAACTACTGAAATTAGATGATGAATATCAAGGTAGGTGGGAGCAATGGCGATGGACAATGGAAACTGGAGAACTGCCTAAAGAAATACCACAAACTGAGTTTTTAGACTTAGGACATCCTCAAGTTTTACAGATGCTCTCAAGCTGTCTGCAATCTATTTCTACAGGTGGATGTGGCAGTCCTTCCAGATTTATTCCCTATTTCACTGACTGGTTACTTTATGCTCTAGGGCATCCCAGCATTGCTAAATTGCCTCATGAGCCAGAGGGATGTAACAGTGCGAGTAATCGTCTTATTCAAGAACTGGAACTGAAGCTTTTGATTTCTTGTCCCTTCGATTACTTCGGTCATTTGTTGGCTGCTAATCGTTACGGACAATCAAGAACTAAATTCTATCCTACTCCTACTTGGACAGCCAGGACAATGGCTATTGCAGCAGTTGACAGTTCTGCTGCAATAGCACCATTTCATATATATGAACCAGCACTTGGTACAGGAAGATTAGCATTGGAAATGTCCAATTATGCCATCAGTTTGACAGGCTGGGAGTGGGATTCACTACTAATAAAAATAGCAAGTTTAAACTTCATGCTTTACGCTCCCTACTTTGCATTGCCTATTCCTAGTTTGGGTGGAGATTTAGTCATCGGAGACACCCTGACTGGTAAGGGTATTTCTTTTATCCGACCAAATTTAAAGTATGAAACTCCCGCATCAACACCTAAACCGAAGCTAAATAATAGTTTGCTGATTAATGGTATCAAATATGAAAAGACCACAGTAGAAAATATGTTGCAAGGAAGTTTATTTTGATGAAAATTAAAATTACTGAATGGCAACAACTATTTCAAAATTGTGTCAGTAATCCTCCTCTGCCAATTTCCTTGCCTACTGTAGCACTTACCAATTCTCCCTATTGCAAAATTAATCTCACTTCCGATTCAGAACTAGCCCGATTTTATATGGCTTATAAATGGATGAAACACGGAAATGGAAGCTACGTAATTACATCCAAGTTGAAAACCCAAGCAGAACAAGAGTGCTTATTTGTAGAACAGTGTTTAAATCAATTGCAACCTGGTGAAATAGTCTGTATTTTGGTGTCTAATGGAATTCTTTCTTCATCTAACCATGCACACTTTCGCCGATGGCTATTAGAAGACATGGCTTTGCTAATTGCTTCCATTCAGTTACCTACAGAGAACTTTCAGGTAGAATGTGGATTGGGAATTATCACCAGCTTTTTGATTCTTCAGCGCAAAGGTGGAGATTTACCAGTACCAGAAGACTACTCAATTTTTATGGCAGTTGCAGATAAAATTGGTTTTGATAGTCGAGGTCGTCGTCTCTTTCGTCTAATTACAAATGGGCAACAAACCCAAGAAATTGATAGTGATTTACCGCTAATTATGGAAAATTTTAAAAAGTTTATGACAGAAGTTTGGCAAAATCATATTGGACTAAAATAATTTAGGACTTATATCAAGCCGGGTACGTAGCAGGCCCTCCTTAAGCATGAAAGAAGGCACTTCCCCTGCTTCCCTCTGCGGTATTAATGATAAGTCTTTCACCAAACATGATATTACAGAGGAATTACAGGAGTGCCTCGCTCCGCGAGGAGCTTTGCTAACAATATTTTGTCAAAATTTACTGCAATCCTGGTGTTTGATAAACTCGTTTAGTAAAATTTTCTAAAACATCAGGTTCGCTGCTACTAGACTCATGTGCAGGTGCTACATCTTCTTCTGGTAATGGCAACATCTGCGCTGCTGACTCAATCCGTTCATGTAATGCTTGTGTTAGCGTTTTAATATCAGGAATTGTCACCTGACTTGACAAAGCAGGTTTAACTTGTGTGTCCCAAAGAGCCTCACTATCATGCGCTCGTTTTTCATCGGCTTTGGACACGGGAATAATTAAAGGATAAGAAATAGAAGCTTGTCCCTCTGAACTGTAACCAGGACTGGTAATTACGCACTTACCTTGAGGAAATTTCAAAATTTCGTCAGCACTGATTACAGGCATTTTTTGCAAATTCTCACTCCAGCTAATTGAACGGCTCATTTGTCCGCCAAGCGATCGCCCTGTGGTACGATTTTTAATCAGGACTTCCTTCTCACCGTAGCGTTTGGAGTAATCCTCAGCCGTTTTGTAGTTACCAGGATTGAACAAAACATGGGTACTACAAGCTGAAGCGATCGCACTTCCCATCTTATCCCCATAAATATCGTAAAGTTGCTCTAAACTTTGGATACCCAGAATAAAGCAGGCACCATTGGAACGATATTCATTAATCCACTGTGGCAGTCGGTCTAGCTTAATTGATGGTAATTCATCCAAAGAAATAATCAACGGGTCTTTGCGGGGACGGCTTAAATTACCGACAATCATCAAGTGCATTGCAGCCGCCAGCAGAGGCCCAACCACACTGCGACGTTCATCATCTAGCTTGAACACCACCATCTCTCTACCTTCAAGCTTAGTGGGAATATCCGATTTCCCCATAAATGCCCTCAGCAAATCAGCTTGGATAAAAGATGAGAAAGTACCTGCTGCTGTGGTCAAAATCCCCGAAATAGTCTTCTCTGCATCCTTGGCACTCAAAAATTGAATAAATGAAGTTGCGACCCATTCATCCAACCTTTTTGACTGTACCGCATGATCAAGACGTTGCACCAGTTTCGGCAACCGCAGCACCGCATAAAGCATCGCCATATCTGGGTAAGGAGAACCCTTAACTAACTGTAAAAGTGCTTTAGCTAACAAGTCCCCGGCTTTAACAAAGAACTCATCACTTTTACCACCACTGGAAGCATTGCGGTTAATCACTTGTCCAATTTCTCCTGCCATTACCCCATCGCGTTCATCACGCATATAATCTAAAGGATTAATCACACCGCTAAAGGATTCACCGGGGGCAAATACTCGTACTTTATAGCCATAACGGGCTGCTAAGGGTGCATGAAGTCTTAGTTGGTCGCCCTTCTTGTCGTAAAGTAAAATCGGAAAACCTTGCTGCATAGCACTTTCTAACATCCGGTCTATGGTTGAGTAGGTTTTACCAGACCCAGGCGCACCTATTACCAGTGTTCCCCTTTCGGCATTGGGAAACCAAACTGTAGGTGCAGCACCAAGTATAGTTTGTATGTTAGCCAGCAACCCCCGCCACTTGCCTTTTACCCAATAGCAAGGAGTACCAGACCACAGGGTAACTTTATTGTGTTTATGCTCCTTGATTTGCTTGAGTGCTAGGTTAGTTGCTGCTAGTTTCTCGCTGATACCGGAGACTTTACCAGTAGTGATTTTTCCCTTACCAGTACCACTGATTTGCAACAACAGTAAAACGAAGAGCATTCCACCTACCATCATCCAACCTTGGGGGTTGTTATACTGTTGAAACAACTTGCCAAAGTCAATGCTAGCCAGAGGTGTTTGAAAGGATGACACTTCAATTAATGTCGAGTTAGCGGCGATCTGGTTGTCTGGTAGATTTTTCTGGTAAATGTTCATAACAGTTAAGTAGGCATTTAGCAGAAATTTTAGCTACCAAGTGAAAACTAAAGTATTGACCTTCTGGACATTTTTTTCGAGGTGTTAGAAACTCTATTTCTAGAAAAGTCTCAGATACATAACAGCTTTATGAGTGGTTGCTGTTAAACCTGGCCAATAAATCCTCACGGGAGAGATTCGATAACTGCAACAGTAAAGAAGCATACTCTTGTGAAGGTAGCTCTAGAATAGGCTGAATAATTGTGGCTAATTGTTCATCCAGCGTACCAAATCGAACTGTTAGTAAATTTTCCACAACCATACGTTGCCCTTGCTTTTGAGCCTCTTGCTCCCACTGCACATATAATGGTGATAATTTCATGATTAACCTCCTGTCATCCTCATCTATATTTTTGCTAGTCTGTAAATTAGCATTCAAGTTAGTCACCAACCTTAGCGCAATTGAACGTAAAGAATTACTACGGGGTAGTTTTTGTAATTCATCAATTGCCTGTTCTTGCACCCTTCCCCTACCTAAAAGCCTTAACCAGAGTGTTTCTTCTGTGCGTGGTAACTGGTGAATTGCTACAATCGCCGTTCTGAGATGGTCTGCTAAAAAATAAACTCCAGAACCCCAATTCTCTTCATCCAGTATCCCCCGAAAGCCACGAATAATCGATTCAGACACTGTAGGAGTAATAATCCACAGTTTTGGTAACTTTTCCTCTAGCAACCGCTCCTGATTCCGGTTCGCTTCTCGCTGTAACTCGCCTCGTAACTCCAGTAACTTCAAAATACAGTTACAAATTTCTGTCACCGTAGCAGGATTGCGAAACGGTTCAAATAAGGCAGGAGTTGCAGCAAATAGTCCCAATAATCCCAATGGTAGCGCATCTGCTCTAGTTGGGAGGACGGGTGCAAACCAAACATCAATCTGTCGCACTTCTCCTTTTACTTCACGGGGTGCTTTTACCTCTCCTAGAGGCTTCAACAACTCCTCTAAAAATTCTTTTGCAAATTGGTCATAGGGAAATCTAGTCATTTATAATACACACATTTCGCCCAGAAATTTAGACACTAATTTGTTATTGTTTAAACTGTCCTTGTTGCATCCATATATTGTCTTAGTATACTATTTTGGAGAGTATTAGCTTACAGTATTTTATAAGTCTGCAAAGAATAAAATTCAGAAAGACTCTGCGTTTCTCTGCATTTAAAACTGCTACGATTTTATGCAAAGCGATTAACTAAATTTTGAGGCTAACGCCTCATACCTTGGACAATCATATTTATGCAGTCCAATGGTGAAATCAAAAGTTACAAACAACTCTAAACACACTCATCAATCTACCAGTAAAACTGCTGCTGCCAAACCTAAAACTACCAAAGCCAGAGCAACTGAAACTGATGATTATGACTTTGAAGAAACAGAATTTGAAATAGACCCAGAACTCTTCAATAATAATTATAACCAAGTTCGCAAACCGATTCTTCCCTATGGTATTGTCGTTAACGATAAACCTGCTGGACTTTTGATTCCAGAAGACCAGTTAGAAAAAGCTGGTTGGATTGAAATACCTGGAGAAGATGATCTAACTACTGTCACTTTGACTGAAGATGTTACCGGACTATTAATTACTGAAGGTCGGTTACTGGTTTTAGCTTTTGCACCAGAATATATCCGCTATAAATCAGATGTTGAAGAAGTAGGTGGTTCATTTGTTGGGCTTTATGACGATTACAGGCATAGTCTTGATAAGAAAACAATGGATGTGTGTTCTGAACACGCAATCATGTTTCTTGATGACAAGAATCAACCATTACATACTACTCCTGTTGTTGTCCGGTTCAAAAATGTAGCTCTTTGGAGTTTTAAATCAGTACGTGAAGAGTTTTACCGTTCATTAGAAAAAATCTTTGCTGATTATTTTCAAGTGCCATTTAGTGGTAAAAGTGATAAATGGCGGAGTTTAGGTGTGCTAGAAATTGAGTTTAGAGCAATTAAAGAAGGTGAAGGTAAGAATAAACATAACTGTTGCAAAACTGTAGCCTACACTAAACCCACAGTTGAAAATTTTCCGCAACTGTATTTAGGTAAAACCACAGCTAAAGCCCTAATTTGGCAACAGCATGATGCGATCGCTGGTTTTAATGAACCTCAATCCCTACCTGCTTTGCCAGGAGAATCGGTGTCTGTAGACGTGGAAGTATTGCCACCAAACAAGAATAGGAACAAAACTCAAAGCGTCCGTAAATCCAAACCAGCGACCAAGCCACCTCGCAAAATTCAACTTATTGACGATGACGACTTCCTCGATGAAACCGACGATTTGGAAGCTGAGTTAGACGATGATGATTTTGAGGAGGAAGACGATGAACTAGATGATGAGGAATAGTCCAATGGGCGCATCTATGAATTGGGGGAGTACAAGCGTTTTGATAAGCCTCAACAGCATTAGCTTAATGAAACGCTGCACTAAATTGGTGTAACGGCTCTTGATTGCGCTAGAAATTGGTGTAGCACGGGCGAGGTGTTTGCACTTCGCCAAACAATTGCCAACTTGACATAGAGCGTTTGGTCTTCGAGCGGTTTGTAGACGACCCCTGCTCGTTGCAAATTCTGGAGTGAAGCTGGGACAAGCGCAACCCCTAATTCCGCTGCCACTAAGCTGACAATAGTTTGCATCTGAGTCGCTTCCTGAGTTACTTGAGGAATAAATCCTGCTTGTTGACACAAACGGATAATCTGATCGTAAAAGCCGCTTCCTAGATGACGTGGAGATAAAATGAAAGACTCCTCGGCAAGTGATGCTAATGACAGTTGTGTTTGAGTCGCAAGTGGGTGTGCTTCTGGCAATACAGCGACGAACGATTCTTGTAAAACCGTTTCCACGCTGAGTTCGTCATCGTTGATGGGCGGACAAATAAAGCCAAGCTGAATGCGATCGTCATGCAGTGCTTCAATTTGCTCGCTCGTGGTCATTTCATGCAGCATCAAACGGACATCAGGAAACTGACGGCGAAATGACCGCACGGCAGCAGGCAGCAGGCTACACGTGGCAGATCCAACAAATCCAATCGCTAAACGACCCACTTCACCTCGAAAAGCACGTTGGGCTACCTCAATCGCTTGCTCAGATTGCACTAGAATTTGTCGTGCCTGCTGTAAGAAGGCAAGTCCTGCTTCAGTAAGTCGGACTGTTCGCTTTGTCCGATACAGCAACTCGACACCGAGTTCTTGTTCGAGTTGACGGATTTGTTGACTCAGTGGCGGTTGAGCGATTTGTAGTCGTTGCGCGGCGCGACCAAAATGAAGTTCCTCAGCTACAGTCACGAAGTAACGCAAGTGTCGAAGTTCCATTGTCAATTAATACGTTTTAAGTCTTAGTCTAAGACAAAAATCATATTGGACATATTTATTCAGGCTGCTTAATGTGGAAAGTAAGTTACAGAATTGCAGTTGCGCCGATCCTCGCATCTCATCGTTTTTGTATTGGAGAAAACAAATGAACTCAGACAAAAATCGTGTCGCTCCTAAAGTTTGGTTGATTACAGGATGTTCAACAGGGTTCGGACGGGCCCTAGCAGAAGCGGTGTTGAAGAAGGGCGACTTCCTGCTAGCTACTGCTCGCCAACCAGAGCAACTTCGCGCTTTGATTGAACACTATCCAGAAACCGCAAAGGCTGTACGTTTGGATGTAACATCGTCTCAAGACATACAAGCAGCAGTTGATACCGCGATCGCTACATTTGGTCGAATTGATGTGCTGGTCAACAATGCTGGACATGGACTCATTGCCGCACTCGAAGAAGTCAGTGATGTTGATATTCACCGATTTTTTGAAACCAACTTCTTTGGGGCGCTCCGTCTGATGCGAACGGTCTTGCCTGTGATGCGTCAGCAAGGCAGCGGTCACATTGTCAATATGTCATCCACAGCAGGATTAGTGGGATTTGGTGGAAGCAGCCTCTACTGTGGCGCTAAATTTGCTCTGGAAGGTACGTCTGAAGCCCTGGCTAAGGAGGTTGAATCCTTTGGAGTTAAGGTCACTTTAATTGAACCTGGGGCATTTCGCACAGATTTTAACGGACGCTCTCTGGCAGCAGCAGAACAATCCATTGATGCCTATGCGACCGTGAGCGGTGCTTCATTGCAGTGGTTCAAACAGATGGATGGTAAGCAACCTGGCAATCCACTTAAAGCGGCGCAAGCCATCATTCAAGCTGTGGAAAGTCCTCATCCACCGATGCGACTGGCATTAGGCACCGATGCTATGAGCCTGATTCAGGAAAAACTGTCAGGGGTCAAAACGGATTTGGATGCTTGGCAGCAGGTGACTGTAAGTACGGATTATGTAGATAGTAACAGTGAGGTAATAGTTGGGTAGCTAACATTGAGCTAGATACCGATTTAATGGGAATTTTCTAGAGGTTTTAGATGAAAATACCCTGCCGTAGCTAAGATGACTATGGCAGAGTTTTATTCTAGATTTCGAGTTATCAACTTTAGGAATTTTTACTATTAGTGAAAAGCTGACTATCAGCAAGTTGATAGCCAGTGCCATTGAAACAAAAATTCAATTGGCGTAGCTGCTCTTGCTCGGTTTGCAGTACCTTAATGCACGGTAATGCCTGACCTCGGTTCTCTCCCACTGACAACAAATGCTTATCTGGTGGCAGATTGGGATTCAAGTAACTCAAGAATACCTGAGTAATTGGTTTGTCCTTTCTGAGCCAGTAACCAGTATACAGACATCCCAAAGCACCACAGACATCAGGCGTATTCAAGTTGAAAACTGCGAATCTACCGTCTTTTCCTTCCACACTCCAAGCCAGTATATTTTTAGCAGATACTTTGGAATTTAACTCTGTATTTTCTACAATCACCTGTTCAATTACTGAAGCAGGCACAACATTAGCAGCTTTGTTCCAAGTAACGGTTGCCGCATTTAAGCTACAGCCCCCTAAGCTCATGAGAATCGACAGCAACAAAAAGATGCCCAAACCAATGCGAAACCAATGAATCCAGTAGCGTACCCTCATAGAAGGTGCTGGTAATTGATATGCAGTTGTCTTCAGTGGTTGAGACTGAGTAGAGGAGGCGGAGGAAGAATAAACTCCCTTTCCTTCCCCTGTTTGCCCAAAGTGTATTTTTGAATTGGTATCAGTATCAAGTATTTCTTTTATCTCATGGGGTGAAGTAATAAAAGTTTTAGATAAATCTGCCATACTCTACCTCCCATTTTCAGTATTTTTAGCAGTGCTGATGTAGCTAGAATTTACATTAGGAGAACAGGTCAGCGTTCCATTATCGCTATTACTGTTGCGATAACTAGCTAAAGCGGTTTTGCCGTAATCTTTGAGACTGAGACGACCGAGGGCATCTGAGCCATTTCCATCAACTTTGCTGTAATCACCACCAAAATGCTTTTGAGCCACTCGTTCAATTAGACGTTCGCCCGTAAATGGCTGTCCTGTAGCGGGATCGATTTGCTCTTGTGTCACTTGAATTTTGTTAGCCATATCAGCCATAAATGCCCTATCTTGGTCAGCTGGAGGAAAAAACTCAAATAGTTCAGCCTCTGTTGGTTGATGCCCTTGCTCCACTTGACTGAGAAACTCTTTACCTCCAGGCTTGGCAGCAATTAACTGCACTGCATAGGGGTTATAACTCATGAACTGGTAGCGACCGAGAGCGCGACCACAATTTAAACCCCCATCCGCACAGGTATGTATGCCAACTGCTTTGTAATCCCCACTACCAGCGCTCTCAATTTCCGCGATTGCATTTGAGAGCGATCGCAAATCAATACCAGAGAATGATTGATCTGTTATCGACCGACTACCATTACTAAACGTGCATGGATTAATCTTCTCTCTTACTCCAGTACGGTTGGTAGTGCTAGCTTTAGGCTCTCTTGTCGCTCCAGTTGGTAAAGACGCGGTATTTGTCCTCTGTTCGTTCAAATTGCCTACAAATATCAGGGAGTTAACCTTGTAGCTGAAAAAAGGAACAGGCCCGATAAAATAAGGTGTACAACCCATTCGCCAAGCACAGAACCGAAAGAACAAAGCCGTATCTACCGTATCAGTGGTTTCATCCGGCTCCATTACCACCACCTTAAAAGCTTTACCAAACGGTAGCCGTCCTGTTGGTTCCCGACCGTTATTCACTGCTTTGAGGATACCCCGCCCGCCCTCGACTTCTTGGTATTTACCGGAAATCCACTGTTTACCTTCCAACTTACTGTGATCGCTACGACCTGTATTCTCCAAATCATCCAATTCTAAATAAGCGCAGTCTCTTACAGTACAAGGCACAGAAAACCCTTGCACATCTGAACCAGAAATCGTATTGTTACGGCGGTTTTCTGTTGGCCCATAAACTACATCAATCCGCATTACCAAGCTACCAATTTCAGTGATGGGATTAGGCATTAATCCTAAAGGTACTTGTCCCAAACCAGGAATATCCGAAACATTGCTATTCATCCAACCTGTAAATTGTTGTAGCTGTACTGCATCTAAGTTAGGAATTGAAGAAATAGAAAACTCTGACAAGTTGATTTGTCCCAGCTTCATTTGCCCAACTTCATACTGTGTTAGTACCTGAGCTAGTGTTAAATTAGATGCGGCAACTCCCTGAGATTTTAGTAAAGTTGCAACAGGTGTAATATTGTTTACTTGTGTCTTAGCCAATTCTGGAACAACCTGAGCTAAATGGCTCAATGTCTGCTCCCCAATCAGAGGAAATTCACTCAAGGCAATTTTGTTTAAATCTATACTGTTAATGTCTGTGTTCGCCTCTGGTACTGTGCGTAGAGCGATCGCCTGGATCGCCTGCAAAGAAAACTCCTCTGCTTGTAATGCTTCACTGATATCTCCTAACTTCAAATATTGGTCAGGAGTCATACCCACATTCCAAGTGCGACTCAGGTCATAACCTAGTGTCTGGCTGTAGGGACTGCCATCAATTGCACCAGATTGACTGATACCTGGTAGCTGGGCCAGAGAAATACGGCTCCAGTCTGGGAGCAAAACTTTAGTAGCAGGTAGTCGAGACTGAGGATTTGCAACTTCTACAATTCGAGTCGGTAAATTGCCATCACCAATTGTGTTGATTGTACCTTGTGCAGCGATACTATAAATAATATAAGTAATGACAACCAGAAGAGATATCCATGCTTTTGGTATCTTCATAATTTCAGGTTTAAAAATGACAGCAACTACACCCCGATAAGCAAAGTAATTTATTGAATGAGAACCCAATTAATTGTTGCTTATGGGGTATAGGAAGAGAGTGAAAATATGACTTATAACTCTAGCTCCGGGAATGCTGAATGTTGACTTTTATTAGACTTGTAACCTGAGCCAGAGGCATATCCTGGTAATTGAGGATTGGGATTAGCAGCCGATTCAGTGTAAGGTGTATCCCCAAGATTGATATCAAAAATATTCTCTTGATAACCATCCCTAAATTGGTCTGCTTGCAAGGGATTACTACTATCTCCAGAACTTAATTGCTCAACACCGTAACCTTCAGATTGATAGCCACTGCCAGACTGATAATTACTACTGTCGTCAGTATCAAGATTTTGGTTAATTGTAGGTTCGTTATTCATTGGCATTACCTAAAAAAGCTGTATCAATGCCAGCATAAAAAGATTTATCTAGTATCAGCATTCACCTATTGGACATTAATTTTTTAGCCGATTGGCTATTTTGGGTGATGCGCTCATATCGAGATGAAAAATGGAGCAAATGAATTTAATTTCACCAGAAATAATGGCAGAAATTAGTAATGCTAATAGTACCAAACTGCCAGATAACACCCGAAAAATGCTGCAAATTCTGGCAAGTTTAAATACACCAAAAGAATTATTAGCAAGTCTTTTAGAAATAGCTGAATTTTCCCTACACCATGTTCGCTACCTTGCAGGGCCATTGGTAATTCATCGCAGTCCTTGGAGTGATACGATTCCCCAATGGTTAAAGTTTGCTTGTATTCAGGATCGATTGGAACTTATCTTCACTGAATACGAACAGGATCAGGTTGGTGTTTCCAGCACAGCCACAGAAGTTCTTATCTACATGATGCCTGCAACTTACGAAGCACCTCTGCATAGGGACTACGCTGACCTTTATCTTTGGGTAGGTAATGAAGTTTTAACCAAATACGATAAATTACCAAAGGGTTGCAAGAGTTTTTATGAATTTATAGATGATGGTGATACGAGCAATGCCAGCAATAATCGTATCATTCATTTTAATCAGGTAAAAAATGAATTCAACTATCTTAGCAGGTCAATTCGACGCAGCATAGTTAAACACGCAGCACAAGAGGGATGGGGTAAGCGTAATGTCAATGCCTTGCCTAACTTAGACTCAATCAAAAGCACTCCAACTCCTAAACCTTCATCAAATTCAACTGTGCAAATTAGCTTGTTCTAAATTTTCCAGAAATCCTCAGTCTTAGGACTAACGCACTGTACAAATAGACTTTTGTGTGTATTAACAGTCTGAACGGGGTAATATGCAATTACGGGCGTCTGTTTAATCGCTTAGATATTGAAAGTTATCGGGCGATCGCCAAACGTTTAGTAACCGTGTATCTATTTTTTAAGTATCACGGCTCAACTTGTTGAATATATTGGATTGCGACTACTAGCGCATCGAGCATGACCTGATAACTAGCATCAGTGGAGCGTTCGAGTGTCATCAATCCAGCTTGTTCAATCGCGATAAATCCAGTAATCGCTCCGTTAACCATTCGCATTGCGTCAATTAATTTTGTTTCGTTGAGATTGTAAGGTTGCAGCACCCGTTTGAGGAATCTGAAGACTTCTTGAATCAGCGGTGCTGTTTCTAGGTCATTTAGATTGTGAAACAACAGGACTTGACCCTCTAACTGATTCTATTAGACTGATTCAAATAGCTGCACCAAAGCATCCAGTAGTGCTAATTGATTTACCAGCTATTCCCAAAAGCGATCGCCAACTGCTCAAAAAACTGCTTTGTAACTCTGCTGTCAAAATTGCTCATAATGCCAAGTTCGACTGGCAATTTCTCACACTCGCAGGACTTCAACCCTCCGGTCAATTCTTTGATACCCAACTTGCTTATAAAGTTCTAACCGCAGGGTTAAAAACAAGCTCATCCTTACAAAATATAGCTAAAAAGCTACTACACCTTCAACTAGATAAAACTCAACAAATCAGCGATTGGTGTAAACCTCTTACCAAGGTTCAATTGCACTATGCTGCCGTAGATGCTGCCATATTACTTGACCTTTACCCAATTCTCCTCAACAAGTTAAAGCAGGCAAAGTTACTCAAAATTGCCCGACTGGAATTTCAGTGTATGCCTGTTGTAGCTCAAATGGAACTTAACGGAATGCTATTTGACTTGTCTCGATGGCAGATACTAGGTGCAAAACTAGAAGCTGAAAAAACAGATGCTTTAAACCAACTCAAGCAACTCCGTATTGCTAGTTCTCAGATGTCATTGCTGCCAGAACTAACAGATGCAGTAAACCCGAATTCACCTCAGCAAGTTTTGGCTGCTCTACAAGCTATTGGTATTAAAATCAACTCAACTAATCAAAGTAAATTGGTTTCTTTAGCTGGACAGTATCCCATAATTCAAGCATTGCTTTCTTACCGCCGTCTATCTAAAATTATCGGCACTTTTACCGAGAAACTACCCCAGCATATCCACCCTAAAACTGGGAGAATTCATCCCAACTATTATCAATTAGGAGCAAAATCCGGTAGATTTTCTTGCCGCAAACCACCTCTACAAAATATTCCCCGTGATGAAGCAGCTCGTAGCTGCTTTATTGCTGCCCCTGGCTATAAAATTATCAAAGCCGATTACTCCCAAATAGAACTACGAATTATGGCTCGGCTTAGTGGTGATACAAAGATGTGCCAAGTCTATCGCCAGGGGGCTGACTTACATCGATTAACAGCATCTCTAGTAACTGGAAAATATATCAATGAAGTGACTGAAGAAGACCGCAGACTAGCAAAAGCAATAAACTTTGGATTAATTTTCGGTATGGGCGCTGCCAAACTCCAAATTTACGCCCAAGTAAAATATGGGGTGGCAATGACATTAGAACAAGCAAAAGCTTTCAGAAAACGATTCTTTGAAGCTTATCCTGGAATAGCTAGGTGGCATGAAAACATCAAAGGTAAATACATACAAGGCATTAAGGAAAGTCGTACACTAGCAAACAGACGACGGAGATGGGTAAACAAGCCCCGACTATCAGAGCTATTTAACCATCCAGTACAAGGTTTAAATGCCGACATCAACAAATTAGCTATGGTAAAACTTTCAAATCCATTAGCTAAATTCAGAACAAAACTCATCTGTGTAAGACATGATGAAATTGTACTGGAATGTCCAGAGACTGAAGTTGACCAAGTTAGCCATATATTACACAATTGTATGGTTGCTGCTGCCCAAAAGTTTCTCAGCCCTATTCCAGTTGTTATAGATATTAAAACATCAAATAGCTGGTGAACTATCCCAACTTGCCGAGTCCGACTGAAGTTGGATTTGCAATCAAACTATTCTGAGAAGATTAGTCAAAAACTCAATTTCCCTCCTCAAGTATAGCTCGTGCAAAATGTGGTTAGAGGGCGTTTCGTTTTTGATCCGAAGCACTATCCCCGCCCTATCTCAATACCGTTTAGTTAAGGACATTTATCTGTTGGGGCGGGCTGTTCTTGAGCAGGGGGAGAAAAAAGGCTTAACCCAAGCGTATTACACCCTATCCACTATTTCTGGCTATTCCTGAATCGGTATTCTAGCCATTATAAATAACGGAACTATTTTAACTATATCTGCTTACGCAGATTTAGAGTGAATCAAGAGTTTAAAACCCGCTTAATTGGGTTTTATTGGTGTGTCTATAAACTCTGTGACTAACAAATACCTGATGTAAAAAATGAGTTTTAATATTTATATATTTGAGGTGCATTAATGTCTAATCCCCGGATTTTAGGGGCAAGAGAAATTCATCTAATTTCACTCTACAGTCACTGGGAATTTGGTATGAAACCAGAAGAATTTTATGCCAAATGGGATGTGAGTTATGAACAAATTGCCTTAATATGCTGTCGTTCTGATTCTACGGTCAGAGGTTGGTTTAAGCAAGGTAAGTTTAGACGCTATCCTCAGCCTAATGATTTACGACATTTGGCATTCATGGACTTTTTACTGGAACATTTTGAAGAAGTTCCCGAGCAAATTTGGCAATTGCTATGTCTGACTCATTCGCCTTGATCTCAATAACATTTCTATTCTACATATAGCAATCTGGTTTGATTACTGAAAGGTTTTTAAAACAAAAACTTTGTCCTGCAAGGTTTTCAGACTCAGTACACAATATTTAATTCCAGTCGGAACGCTATATATCTGTCCAATAAATCTAATGCACGCATAATTCTAATTGTCAATATCAATTTGACCTGTCTTTGAGTATACCTCCTCGTTTAAGGTAAAATTTGGCGATTTAAAAGCACATAGCAAGCATGGTTATTTTACAGAATTTTTAAGGGGTAGAATATGACTTATTCTGAGCAATTAAAACCGTGGTGTATTGTCCGTGATATTCCCAATCAAGAAAATATTGTTGTGAAAAGATTCCGCCGACGTGATGATGCTGTTGCTTATCTACAAGTGTTGAGGCAGTCAGGCAGAGATATTGCTTTTAAAATCATTTTTCAGGCTCAAAACGTCAATATGCCACAGGAAAATGAAGCTTTGAACCGTTCATTTTGAGAAGATTTGAAAATAATAAAAATACTAACTTACCGGCTGATATAATCCCGTATTTTCGTTAAATTCCCACCCCATACCCGATTTATCCTTGCCCTTGCACCATGCCACAAAAAGCGGTGGGTGCAGCTTATTTCGTTGCTCGCGTATAGTTTCTATATTTACACCAAGTCTTGAAGCTAAACCTTCTTCGGTTAATGGTTGAATTCGTGGAGTTTGCCCTTTGAAGGATGAATTGTTGTACTTGGGCGATCTACAGGTGCTAATTTGGCGCTGCGATTTTCTTATCCCCCTCCCCAGCATTGAAAGACTGGGAGTTTAATGATAGTCTGAATGACATAAGAGTGGAAAAAATAGCTTTTTTTGACTAACTAAAGATATTTCATAAAAATATCAAACTTTTTGTCTGTATTTTGCGGACAAAAACACAGTTACTACCGAAAACGTCACACTTTACACTATCGGTCTTTATGCCAGCAAGATTTCACATTCAGACAGAGTGGGCAACTGGTTTTCTTCACTAAAATTAGGCACGAAATGTCCTACACAAGTTGCATGTCTGGAAGATGAGCAAATGGCTGGTCAATAATTACTAGCTAGTTGAGATATTTAGAAAAAATCCACAGTATTGAATAATATTGCTTGTCTTTGACATGACTGACTAATTTTATTTAGTTTCATATCAGTAGCGTCCTGGAATTGGGAACTATAAAACGAAGAACAAAGCTAAATTTTTTCTTTCTTCTGCTCATACCCGTTGAATGTTTCATTCGACTGCTAATCTTTCAGATGTTTTCTAGTTTTATTTCAACCCCTCAAAGCTATCAGGAGTAAATATGCAAGCAGCGAACGTAACTCTGGGAATTCCCAACCTCAATACTATGAATACCCAGGATTATATTGAACTAGAACAGCAATATGGTGCTGATAATTATCATCCTTTAGATGTAGTCATCACTAAAGGACAAGGAGTGTGGATATGGGATATAGAAGGTAAAAAATATCTAGATTTTCTTTCAGCTTATTCAGCATTAAATCAGGGTCATTGTCATCCCAAAATTCTTGCAGCCATGATTGAGCAAGCCGAGAAAGTTACACTAACTTCCAGGGCTTTTCTCAATGACCAATTGGGAAGATTTTATGAGAAGCTTTCTGAGATTTCTGGTCTACCTAAAGTGCTACCCATGAATTCGGGAGCCGAAGCTGTGGAAACGGCTATAAAAGCCATTCGTAAATGGGCTTATAAAGTAAAAGGTGTACCAGAAAATCAAGCAGAAATTATTGTTTGTAGTAATAATTTTTCTGGACGCACTATTAGTTTGATCAGCTTCTCTACAGAAGAACAATATCAAGATGGATTTGGGCCTTTAACTACTGGGTTTAAAGTTATCCCTTTTGGTGATGCTGAAGCATTAGAAAAAGCGATTACTCCTAACACTGCTGCATTTTTGGTAGAACCAATTCAGGGCGAGGGAGGTATTATTGTTCCTCCTCATGGGTTTTTAAAGCAAGCAGAACAAATCTGTCGCCATCATAATGTATTACTAGTTTTTGATGAAATTCAAACTGGGTTGGGAAGAACAGGTAAAATGTTTGCCCATCAATATGAGAATGTTAAGCCTGATGGCATAACTGTAGGAAAAGCTTTATCTGGTGGATTTTATCCCATTTCTGCGTTTATTTCTACTGACGAAGTGATGGCTGTGTTTCAACCAGGAGATCATGGTAGTACCTTTGGCGGAAATCCCTTGGCTGCTGCTATTGGAATTGCAGCACTGGATGTTCTTATAGAAGAAAATTTGCCAGAAAAAGCTGCTCAACTAGGAGAATATTTTATGAGGAAATTACAATCAATTGAAAGTTCACATATTAAGGAAGTGCGTGGTAAAGGCTTATTAATTGGTGTGGAATTGCACCTCGAAGCTGGTGGTGCTAGACGTTTTTGTAAAGCCTTAGCTAAAGAGGGATTATTAGCCAAAGAAACTAGAGATAATGTCATTCGTTTTGCTCCACCCTTGGTTATTTCCCAAGATGAAATAGATTGGGCATTGGAGAAAATTGAGCGAGTTTTGACAACGACTTGTTAGTTTGGCGTAAATTGAGTATGATGGGTGGACTGTAGTGTTTGAAAAGTCATTAATAGCAAAATTGAACAGTTCTTTCATCCAACTCATGAGTATCTGGGAATTGCACGTCAAGTTAAATAAAAGACGGCAATCTGATCCTGGTTTGTCCTGGTACGACCACTGCGAAGCGCCTAGTACGTTGGTGAGACTTGCCTTCTAGTCGCTGTGCAGACCGTATAACTTTTATTTTCAATAAAAAGGACAATCTACCATGAATCGTGAAGAACTTTTGCAACAGACTGTGCAACCAATTGACATCAAAGCTTTCGATGTTGTTGGCTTAGTGGAAGCTATGGGTAAAACAGCTTTCCAAGGTCGAAATTTGGGACGAGCAGCAAAAATTTATGATGCAATGCTGCAAGACAAAGAATGTACGATTATTCTGTGTTTAGCTGGGTCTTTATTTAGTGCTGGACTCAAGGGAATAGTCCACGATTTAATTACTCACAATATGGTAGATGCGATCGTGTCTACTGGCGCTAACATTGTTGACCAAGATTTCTTTGAAGCGTTGGGTTATCGTCATTATGTTGGCGATCCCTTTGCTGATGATGAGGTGCTAAGACAGCAACGGATAGACCGCATATATGACACCTACATTGATGAGGATCAACTACGGGTGTGTGACATGACGATCGCAGAAATCGCCGAGAATTTAGAGAAGCGTCCCTATTCTTCACGGGAATTTATTGAGCAGATGGCGGTTTATTTAGAACGCCGGGGTAATTATGGTCAATCTGTAGTGCAAGCTGCTTATCAACACCAAGTACCAATTTTTGTCCCCGCTTTTAGTGACTGTTCGGCTGGGTTTGGCTTAGTACATCACCAATGGAATTCTCCTGAATCACATTTAAGCATTGACTCAGTGCGAGACTTTCGGGAGTTGACGCAGTGCAAACTAGCTTCCAACTACACTGGATTGGTGATGATTGGTGGTGGTGTACCGAAAAACTTTGCTCAGGATACGGTGGTAGCTGCGGAAATGCTGGGATTTGAGACGAGTATGCACAAGTATACAATTCAAGTTACTGTCGCCGATGAACGGGATGGCGCTTTATCTGGTTCTACCCTTAAAGAGGCTCATTCTTGGGGGAAGGTGGATAAAGCTACTGAACAGATGGTGTTTTCTGAGGCGACTGTGGCATTCCCGTTAATTGCGGGGTATGCGTATCATAAGGGTAACTGGCGCGATCGCCAACCGCATCGTTTAGCTGAGTTATTCACTAAATCTCAACCCAAGGTATTAACTGCGTAGAAATTTTTAGGGGGGAAATTTACCCCCCTGTGACAGATAAACAGTAATCTTGAAATATTTTTACCTATAGCCTGCTTTGCTCTCCTTCATTTTGCTGCCAAGATGAAGGAGAGTATTTATCTCTTGTGTTAGATAACACAACTAGGCGTTCAACTTTTGGTATAAATTTTTTATTTTTTTTGTGTAACTTTTTGTATCATTGGGAAGAGTAGGATTTTGTAAAGTTTTTTTAAGATGGGAGGCAAGATAGATAAAGCACAAACACTCTTCTCAAAAAGGCAAGGAATCATGCAAGAAATAAAAGAAGCAAAAGCAAGTCAGGATTTACTCCCAGAAATTAAAGAGCCTTACTATTACGCTGGTACCCGTTGGAGATGGGGTTTCCAACCAAGTGCTGAGATTTGGAACGGACGCTTGGCAATGATTGGCTTCTTTGCAACTGCACTGTTTGAAATCCTTAATAAAGATGGGCTTCTTGGAGGACTGTTCTGGGGATTTTTCTCATAAAAAATAATGTTGTTCTTTAGTAGAGTATTGCAGAGCAACAAAAATCTCCATCTTTGTGAGAATCGGATTTAGACAAGTATGTAGAATAATGCGCTCCATTCAAGATAGCTAATATCATGGATGGAGCGTATTAAATTTAGTCATGCATCCTCCTGCTTGATATTGCAGTATACTGTTTTAGCACCAGATTTTACTGTCTCAAATGCAGTATATATGTCTAAATTTGGGCTAACTTTAGGGTTATACCTGTGAACTATTCCTAACCCTTTCTAATAACCACTTATACCAACTCTCTAACCCAGTTCCAGTCATTGCTGAAACTTGAAAAACCTGAATTTGAGGATTAACCTGCTGGGCATATTCTATGCAACGCTGAACGTCAAACTGCACATGAGGTAGTAAATCAATTTTAGTAAGAATCATCATCTCACTAGCACGAAATATATGAGGGTATTTTATTGGCTTATTTTCTCCCTCAGTGACAGACAAAATTACTACTTTGAGGTGTTCTCCTAAATCAAATAAGGCGGGACAAACAAGATTGCCCACGTTCTCAATCATCACCACTGAGTTCAAAGGTGGATTTAGTTGTTGTAAACCCCGTTCTACCATCGTTGCATCTAAATGACAGCTTCTGTGTTAATTTGTACTACTTTACAGCCTGTATCTTGAATTTTATTAGTATCATTAATCGTTTCTTGATCTCCTTCAATAACACTAATAGATAACTGATGTTTTAAATCATTAATAGTGCGAGTTAATAGTGTTGTTTTCCCGGAACCAGGAGAACTCATTAGATTTAAAGCAACGATGTTGCGCCCTTTAAACCATCCGCGATTTTGGGCTGCTATTAAACTATTTTTTGCTAAAATATCTTGTTCTAAAGATATAGTTGTACTACGTACTTGAGCATGAATCTGAGATGCTTCTGAGATAGAATCATGACTGTGAGAATGGGTGATTACAGTGCCATATGGTAAAGTGTGGGTGTGGATATGATGAGAATCATGATTGTGAGAATGGGCGATCGCTGTATCTTCATGTGAAGTATGAGCATGGTGATGATGCTCATTTTGGGAGCTAATTACTGCTACTTCATTTATTTCAGTGTTGATGATTTTAACTTCAGCATCGTCAGAACAACCACAGGTGACACACATAATTTTTTTCAAGTCTCATGCTTTCAAAAAGCATATCAATTGTCTGATAATGAAAAAGTTTATTAAATACAGATAAAGTAGCAGGATTCAAGGATCTGGGTAATTCCTCTTGCTCTCTATTTTTTCATCTAAGAAGAAACTGATGTGTAACTTACCATTACTTGGATCGGTTTCCACTGTTGAACCCACACAGAAAACTTCGCGGATTAAAGCAGGTTGTAGTAAATCTTGGGGTGTTCCTACTGCTTTAATTGTTCCATTATTGACAACATAAATGCGATCGCAATAACTAGCAGCCAAATTCAAATCGTGCAACGCTGCAATAGTAGTCACACCCAACCCCTTCACCAGTTCCAAAAGTTCCAACTGATAGCGAATATCAAGGTGATTAGTCGGCTCATCAAGAATCAAAAACCGTGCTTGCTGGGCTATGGCGCGTGCAATCAACACACGCTGTTTTTCTCCACCAGAAAGGGAAATGAAACTACGTTCTGCAAAGTCATTCATTCCCACCTGCACCAAAGCATCGAAGACTATGGAGTGGTCTTTTTCTGTCTCGCGGTCAAATAACCCTTGATGGGCATTACGCCCCATTAATACCATCTCTGCAACAGTAAAATCAAATTCAGTAGATGTTTCCTGCAAAACAACTGCTGTAGCTTGTGCCATTTCACGGGTACTCAAATGCCAGATATTCTTTCCATTGAGAGTTATCAATCCACTATTTGGCTTAAGGACACGATACATACATCTGAGCAAACTTGACTTACCACTACCATTAGGGCCAATCAGCCCGACAAACTCACCCGATGACACTTGCAGATTGATGTCATGCAAAATTTGCTTTCCTTCAATACTCCAGGATAGGTGTTTCACCTCTAACTTCATTTTCCACCCCCTTTACCTTGCATCAACCAAATGAAAAAAGGAGCGCCGAAAAGTGCCGTAATAATACCAATGGGCAGTTCCTCTGGGGCAACAATCGTACGTGCTAAGACATCTGCCCAAATTAAGAAAATTCCGCCCAGCAACAGACTCACAGGTAACACGCGGCGATGATCTGAGCCGACGAGGAAACGGACGCTATGAGGAATCATTAGCCCAACGAAGCCAATGACACCACTGACAGCAACTATTACACCTGTCAACAGTGAGGTTACTAGGAATAACTGCTTGCGGAAGCGATCGGTGTCAGTTCCCAGAGTACGAGCCGTTTCTTCACCGATCAGGAGTGCATTTAGCGATCGCGTCTGGAGTAACAAATACCCGATTCCCAAGAACAAAGTCAGCACCGGCAGGATTAAGTCTGTCCACGTTGTTCCTGAAAGTCCTCCCAATAACCAAAACAATACTCGTCGTGTAGCTTCACCACTTTCAGCTTTAATAGCCAAGAAACTCGTTACTGCCTCAAACAGATATGATATTGATACACCAACTAAGATTAAGCGGGTGGAGGAGAGGTGTCCTTTTTGTCGTGCTAAAAAGAAAACAACAACGAATGCTAACAGCGCACCGAGGAAAGCCCCAACAGACAGCGCATAAACACCAAAAAATGAGAAAATACCAAATAGGATGACTAAAACAGCACCAACCGACGCGCCAGAGGAAATACCGAGAATAAATGGATCGGCTAAGGGATTTCGCACCACTGCTTGCATGATGACACCAACCACTGATAGTCCAGCACCCACAAAAAAAGCTAATAGCACACGCGGAAAGCGGATTAGCCAGACAATTTGAATTTGTGCTGGAGTCCAGTCTCCTGTAACATTTGGAAACAGTTGGGATAAAGCTATCTGCCATACTCTCAAAGGAGGAATAGCCACAGGCCCAATCATCACCGCCAACGTCATAGAAACCAACAATATCACTACCATTGCTACCATTAGCAGCTTGTAGCGTTGCTGCTTATTTTTTCTCAATTGCTTTGGTAATAGATTAGTCATTAGTTATTAGTCATTGGTCATTGGTTATTAGACTTCTTGCATAAGTCGGGTAAAGGGTAAGGGTTAAAGGGAAAAGGGATAGAATTAACATTCCCCTTTAACCTTTCCCCATTTCCCGACAAGAGTGCAAAAGGCACTTTTGCACTCTTGTCTATTAGTCATTCTTTCTTACCCCGCTTCCCCTACTCCCCTCCATCACTTAAACCTCTCAGGATACAAAGCCTCTGCTAATTGTTTCACCCCTGCGACATTCCTAATTCCTGGCATCGTGTAACTAAAGCCCAGAACAATGAATTTATCCTGTTGCACTGCTGTTAGTTGGGAGTAAGCAGGGTGAGATTTAAGTAATCGACGCTTCTCTTGGGCAGATGACCAGTTAGCATCAATCAGAACAATCACATCTGGTTGACGTGCAATCACATCTTCCCAATTAACTGTTACCCATGCTTCTTTTTTTTGAATATCTTTAAATATATTTTCACCACCAGCTAACTCAATAATATGATTGGGCATTCCCCAAGTAGAAACAGTTAGGGGAGGATCTTCAGAATCATACCAGAAAATGCGTTTTTTGGTTGTTACTTTCCCTAGCTTTTTTTGGGTTGCTTCGAGTTGCGATCGCAATTGCACAATTAACTTTTCTGCCCGTTGTTCTACTCTAAAAATCCGCCCTATTTCTCGGATTTCTTGATATAAATTCTCCATCGTTACGCGCTCAGGTCTAAGTTCGGTGCGATCGCATTCAATGGGCAACAAATAAGAAGAAATACCTAGTTTTAGCAACTCTGATTGCGATCCAAGTGCTTCTTTGGCAAAAGCGCTTTCCTCAGTGGAGAAGACAAAATCCGGCTCAACTCCCAAAAAAACTTCCCGTGACGGGTACTTTGGCGCTAATACGCGAATTTGGGAATATGCTTGTTGATACTCTGGCAAAATCGGATTATCCAGATAGGCTGTACCAACCATCTGCTTTTCTAAACCCAACGCTAGCATCACCTCCGTCGCCGATTGCATCATAGTGACAGCGCGTTGTGGTGGTTGTTTGTAGGTAATTGTCAAATCACAGTTCTTAAGTGTAAATGGTGTATGTTTTGTCGCATTAGAGTTAGAATCATTTGGAGTAGCGACATTTCCTGCACACCCTGAAACCATTCCCAGCATCAGCACTCCTAAGACTGCAACAAAAGGTTTAAATATCCAGATTTGGCGATGTAATTTACTCACAATTCTCGCTTTAATGCTTTGGGATTAAAACTCAACTGACACTGTTCCCAACACTGTAAATGGTGGCGCAGGGTCAATACTATACCCATCAACCTCATAATATTTAATATTAGAAATATTCTTGAAATTGACTGCAAATCGATAATTTTGCCGCCGATAGAAGATAGAAGCATCAGCTCGTAAATAACTTGCAAGTTTAAACTTATTCGGTAAATCCACTTCCTGCTCACCGACAAAATACAACCCAGCACCAAATCCTAACCCCTGCAAACTACCACTTTGTAGTTCATAACTTGTCCACAATCCAGCGCTATGTTCTGGAACACCAAATAATCTATCTCCTACAGGAATCAGATTATCTTTTGTTACTTTGCCATCAATGTAAGCATAGTTAGCAATCACTTTCCAACCTGGTGATATTTCGCCTGCAATGTCTAATTCAATACCTCGACTGCGTTGTTCTCCGGTTTGGATTTGGAATATGTCGTCTACTGGGTCTGGTGTCAATACATTCTGCTTGGTAATTTGAAATAATGCTAAAGTTGCAGAAAGTTTATTGTCCAGAAAATTCTGTTTCACCCCCACTTCAAATTGCTCGGTAGTTTGCGGTTCAAATTGTTCTTTTGTGCGACTTCTGGCTTGAAATTGGGGAGAAAAACCATTAGACCAATTGAAGTAGAGCGAAGTCACATCGCTTGGTTGATATATAATTCCCACTCGCGGCGAAAATCGAGTGTTTGATTGTTTGAGAATATCGCCACTCACACGGTCTTGAGTGCTGTAATCATTAAAGTCTAAGCGACCACCTAATGAAACCTTGAAATTAGGTGTAAGTTCAATTAGATTCTCAGCGAATAAACCAACATTCTCGGAGACAATTTTTAGACCAAAAGGAGAACCACCTTCTACAGGAGTAGGAGTTCCACCATATTGCGGGTTAAAAATATCTATTGATAGTTCTAAATCTGGGGCAAAAATATAACTAAATAAGTTTCGGGCTAAATCTACTCCAAATACTACATTATGGCGAATAGAACCAGTGGAAAACTTGCCAGAAATTTGGTTTTGCAGGGTGATATTTTCGTGTTCCTCATCAGAAGCATAAAAAAGACGGTCTAATGTTCGACGGTCGTCTTGTAAAGAACCAGAAGAGGCTTGCCTTGCATCATTCAAATTAGCATTGAGAACATTAAATCCTTGGCGAAATTTCCAGTTGTCGTCAAAATCGTGTTCTAATCTATAGGTTAATGAGTTAAATGTCACTTCCCCATTGGCAAAGTTAGGTTCTCCTAAAAATCGACTGCGCGGAAGTTGGAGAATTTCTGGCTCAATGGGAAAACCATTATCAAAAACAAAGTTGTATTTTTGGTGTTCGTATTCAAAGGTGAGTTTAGTGCGATCGCCTACTTTAATCTCTACCACAGGCGAGATAAAAAAGCTGTCATATTCGACAAAATCACGAAAACTGTCGGAACTTTCATAAGCGACGTTCAAACGATACAGTACTGATTTATCATCTGTCAGTGGCCCGCTAATATCTAAAGTCGGACGCAAAAAGTTATAACTTCCATAAGTTACACTGGCGCTGTAATAAGGCTCTGCAAGCGGCTTTTTGGTAGTTGTATTAATAACACCGCTTCCTCCTGCATACTGTGTTGGACTACCACCATAAAGTACCGCCGCCGGCCCTTTGAGAATTTCCAACCTCTCGATATTAGCGACATCTCGCGGACTGAAGTAACCATAATCAGGAAAGCCATTGCGTAAAGTTTCAAAATTGGTGAGAAACCCACGCACCCGATATCCTAATGACGACAATCCCCCATATCCCCGTTCTGGTTGTACGCCACTAACGTTATCCGCCAATTCCGAAAGACGTACAACATTTCGGTCTTCAATCACCTGACGAGGAATCACTTGAATTGATTGGGGAATATCCCTAAGTGGTGTATCTGTCCTTGTTCCAGTGCTAGCGTCGGGTACTGAATATGTATCTTCCTCTCCTGTCACTATTAGTTCAATTGGTTCATCTGCATCAGCCGATGGTTGAGTTGGCGGTGTTTCTTGTAACCCCTCCCCTTCTCCTCCCCTTGGCAAGGGGAGGGGGGCCGTAGGCGGGGTGGGGTTTTGCGTTTGTGGTGTCGAGGATACAACTGGTGTGACAACAAAAATTAAGCCTGTATCGCCATCATCTAACTCGACTTTTGGGATACCTCCTTCACCCGTTACCGTCACTCGGATAGTATTTATATCTACATTGGTAACTATTACTTCGCTAATTCCCGCCACAGGCTTGTCTTGACGAAAAGAACTATCACCTGTTAATTGCAGTTGAGCATTAGGGATATCTGCAACAAAGTTGTTGTTTTCGTTCTTGATGGTGGTTTGTAATTTTTCAGATGTAGGAGTTTCTAAGACGATTTCCAATCCGCTAGAAGTTGAGTTCAGGCGCACTCCTGTCACTAGTGTGACTTCAGTCTGTTGATTAGGCTGCGCTAGCCAGTCTTTAACATTGGTGTGAGGACGTGGAATATCGCTCAATTGGGGAATCTTTGTGATTGGTGGTTCTGCTGACTGTGCTTTTACAGCCTGAGTCCCCAACAGACAAATACCTCCGACAATCCCTAGATAGATCATCTGTCTTAGTTTCAAAATTTTCCTCCACACCACAATATTGATGAAATCAAGACACACCTAATTGCACGCGATCGCAATCTGCTTTTACTTTCAACTACTACAGGATATAATTGACAATAGTTATTATTTATTTTTGATTGCCAAATACAAATATACGTTAAAAATACCATACGATATCAACAAATTTTTTCCTGATTATCCGACAAACAATTATTGTCTTAAAACTAACCATTAAAAATATAAAAATGCTAAAAATTAAATAGTTTTATTTGATTTTAGCAATATCAATATAGCGTTTTTTTATTAAGTGAGGTACACAAGTTTTTGCTTTTAAACGCAAAGTGGCGCAGAGTTACGCAGAGTTTGCTTAATTTAGAAGGTGAATTCCTCACTACCTCAGCAGATTAGGAAACGCTATAACTCAAGATTTACTTGGGAAAATTTTTATTCATCTGGAATTACATAGTCTGTAATGACAATACTTTTTCGCTACTCTCATGTTTGTGTAAAAGTTTATGAATTAATTAAACATTTTTATATTTAAGTATTCATCTACTTCCCAAATTGGCTCTAGCACAGTTTCGTACAAATTAACCTAGCATTATTAGCCTGAAAAGCTGGGCTTTTAGTCTAAAAAAAGGATAGGCATATTTACGCAGCACATACTATAGATCCTCTGTAGTTAGCTTTTATTTTTTTTGAATGTTTTATAACTTTTATTTTACTTGGATTAATTTTATCACAGTTTAGACTATCAGTTTCTTATGGAAAATCTACTTGATATAAGTTATGTAAAATTTGACAACTTGTCCTATTCAGATTTTTTTATTTCTAAAATATAAATTAGTTTTTATAGAGTAACCTGAAAATATTGCTATGAATAGGTTTTGCCAGTTTAAAATAAAAATATTTATATTGATGAATGTTTTAGAGACCTAAAAAAACGTTATTTTGCCCATTTCAAATATTGCTTACACACAGCAAAATGCTTGACAATAAGAGAAAATTAATGATAAATATTTTTATTAATGTTAAATATAGATAAACTCTAAATTTCACAAAGCTTTCACATAAAGGCATACTTTGTCTGAGTTGGTTGTGCTGTTAAATTTTAGACTTGGAAATAAAAAACTTTTTTCTCAAAAAAATACGGTATTGGCTAATACGCTGAGATTTTCAATAAATAAAGGCTGAAAACGCGATGGCGTAACCGCCCAGCGTAGCTGATCGCACTTAACCCAACCAGTGAGTTTGGCTCCACGTAGATACTTATATAAATGGAGTGGCATTAATGGGCAAAAATCTTTGGGAGCTACCGAGGGGATTCACCTCGTTGGTTGAACTTCTCCATTGGAGAGCGCTTCTGACACCTGAGCAAAAGGCTTATTCTTTTCTGCTGGATGGAGAAGTAGAAGCATCGAATTTGACTTATGGAGAACTAGATCGCCAAGCTCAAACCATTGCTGCCCGACTTCAAAGTTGTGGAGTTAAAATTGGAGAGCGTGGACTACTGCTCTACCCACCTGGTTTAGAATTCATTGCTGCGTTTTTCGGATGTCTGTATGCTGGGGTAATTGCAGTTCCGGCTTATCCACCCCGACCGAACCAATCCCTGTCCCGACTCCAGACTGTTGTGGCAGATGCACAGGCAACAATCGCCCTGACTACTACAACTGTCTTTGCCAATATTGAGCGACAATTCGCCCAAGATCCGAATTTACAAGCATTGCGGTTGCTGACCACCGATAACATTACTACCGACTTAGCACATTCATGGCAGCAACCATCGATAAATAGCAATAACCTGGCCTTTTTGCAGTATACTTCCGGCTCTACGGGTACACCTAAAGGCGTAATGGTAAGTCATGGGAATTTGCTACATAACGAACTTGTAATTAAACAGGCGATGCAGCACACAGAAAATACCCTTTTCGTGGGTTGGCTGCCTCTGTTTCATGACATGGGTTTAGTCGGGAATCTGCTCCAGCCCTTGTACTTGGGGATACCGTGCATACTCATGGCTCCTGTGGCATTTCTGCAAAAACCCTTGCGCTGGCTACAGGCGATTTCCCGATATCAAGCAACAACTAGCGGTGGTCCCAATTTTGCCTATGACCTGTGTGTTCGCAAAATTACGCCCGAACAACGGGCCACCCTGGATTTGAGTAGCTGGGAAATTGCTTTTAACGGCGCTGAACCGATTCGGAAAGAAACTCTAGAGCAGTTTAGCGCTACCTTTGCTGAATGTGGCTTCCGGCGTGAGACTTTTTATCCTTGTTACGGGATGGCAGAAACAACGCTGATGGTAACTGGTGGTAGCAAATTACTTCCACCTGTGTTGTTGCCAGTTCAGTCGGCGGCACTACTGCAAAATCAAATAGTTCCAGCCAGTGGAAAAGCTCTTGAGCAGGGGAGCAAGGGAGCAGGGGAAGCAGAGGGGCAGAGGAAGCAGGGGAGCAGAGGGGCAGAGGGGCAGGGAAACAAAGGAGCGATTACCCACAAGGAGCGAGGCTTTGAACCTTATCCTTTTCGTCAAAATGAAGCTGGCATACAGACTATAGTCGGTTGTGGTCATGCTTTACAAGATTTAAAGATAGCAATAGTTAATCCTGAGACACTAACCCGTTGCCAGCCTAGTGAGGTGGGTGAAATTTGGATTGCAGGGCCAAGCGTCACCCAAGGCTACTGGAATCAGCCAGAGCAAACTGATTACACATTCCGAGCCTACCTCAAGGATACTCAAGACGGGCCTTTTCTACGGACAGGAGACTTGGGCTTTTTGCAGGAAGGAGAGCTATTTGTCACAGGTCGTCTGAAGGATTTGATTATTATCCGGGGTCGCAATCATTACCCGCAAGACATTGAATGGTCGGTAGAACAAAGCCACCCATCACTACAACCTAGCGGTGGTGCAGCCTTTACAATTGATGTTGCTGGGGAAGAGAGATTAGTTATTGCTCAAGAAGTTAATCGCAGTTTTCTACGGAATTTGGCAACTGAGGAAGTCATTAGAGCTATCCGTCAAGCAGTAGTAGAAGAACATGAACTGCAAGTTTATGCAGTGTTACTCCTCAAGCCAGGTAGTATCCCTAAAACTTCTAGCGGTAAGGTTCAGCGCCATGCTTGTCGCACTATTTTTTTGGCAGGAAGTTGGGAAAATATTGCCAGTAGCGTTTTAGAAGAATCTCATACTACAGTCAATACAGCCAGCCTTACTCATACAGCCGTCCTCGCATTAGAGCCGCAAGAGCGTCAGTTCCAGCTAACCTGTTATCTTCAGCAGCTAGTAGCTCAGGTACTCAAACTAGTTTCTTCCCAAGTTAACCCGCAGCAACCCTTGAACACTGTGGGACTCGATTCCTTAATGGCAGTAGAACTCCAGCACTCCATTGAAACTAACTTGGGTGTGGTCTTACCGATGACTAGCTTTCTGGGGGGTTCGAGTATTGACCAACTAGCAACCGTAGTACTTGCTCAGTTAACAAATGTTTCTTCTGTCCCTAAAAGCACTCCAGCCCAAGTTAATGAAACTGTCACTGAGTACCCTCTTTCCTACGGTCAACAGGCTTTGTACTTTTTACACCAGCTAGCACCAGAGAGTCCTGCCTACAACATTGCTAATGCTGTGCGTATTCGTGGTGAGCTTGATATTTCTGCATTGCATCAAGCATTTCAGAGTTTAGTAGAACGCCATACAATTTTGGGCGCGACTTTCCCAAATGTTGAAGGACAACCTGTACAGCGAGTCCATAAGCACGTAGAGGTCTGCTGGCAAAAGGAAGATGCTGCAACATGGGATGAGGAATTTTTGAGCGATCGCCTGCTTAAAGCAGCATACCATCCCTTCAATCTTGAGCAAGGCCCCCTCATGCGGGTGAGTCTGTTCGCTCGTTCACAAACGGAACACATTCTTTTACTTGTTGTCCACCACATCGTTGCCGACTTTTGGAGCCTCACCGTCTTGGTGGATGAGTTAGGAACACTGTACCAGAGCAACAAAAATAATACACCTGTGACTCTGCCTCCTTTGGTTTGGCAGTACACCGACTATGTGCGAGAACAGGCTCTAATGCTAGCGAGTCCAGAAGGCGATCGCCTGTGGGACTACTGGCAAAAGCAGTTGGCAGGAGAATTACCTGTATTAAATTTGCCAACTGACCATCCGCGTCCAGCCATTCAAACCTATCAAGGAGCTTCCTTTGGCTATCAGCTGAGTAGAGAATTAACTCAAAAGCTACAAAACTTCAGCCGCCAACGTGGAGTTACTCTCTACATGACCTTGCTAGCAGCCTTTCAAGTGCTACTTTATCGCTACACAGGTCAAGCAGACTTTCTAGTAGGTTCCCCTACAACAGGCAGAAGTCGAACTGATACAGCAGGAGTAGTAGGGTATTTTGTCAATCCGGTAGTATTGCGATGCCTGCGGCGGGCGGGTACGCCTACGCCTTTGGCATACGCGCAATTGCCTTTATCACAAAATCCCACCTTTGATGAGTTTCTCATTCAAGTACGTTCCTGTGTGTTAGATGCTTTCGATCGCCAGGACTACCCCTTTGCCCGACTGGTTGAGCAATTACAACCAGTCAGAGATCCCAGCCGTTCGCCCTTATTTCAAGTGATGTTTGTCTTGCACAAAGCCCACCTGCTCAATGAATCAGGTTTGGCGGCCTTTGCTTTAGGGGAAACAGGAGCAAAGATAAAATTAGGAGAACTAGAGCTAGAGTCCCTAGCCCTCGAACAGCGAATTGCTCAGTTTGACCTCAATCTCGTCATGGCTGAGGTGGATGAAACACTATCTGCTTCTTGGCAATACAACACAGACTTATTCGATGCTGCCGCTATTGCGCGGATGGCTGGTCATTTTCAGACCTTGCTAGAAGGTATTGTTGCTGACTCACAGCAGCACATCTCACTTCTACCACTCCTCACGGAATTAGAACAGCAACAATTATTAGTCGAGTGGAATACTACCCAAGTGGATTATGCTAGTAAACCTTGTCTCCATCAACAATTTGAGGCTCAGGTAGAGCAGACACCAGATGCAGTGGCGGTAGTATTTGAAACAGAACAACTCACATACATCGAGTTGAATCGACGAGCCAACCAATTAGCACATTATCTGCAAACTCTGGGAGTAGAACCGGAAGTGTTGGTTGGCATTTGTCTAGAGCGATCGCTCTTAATGGTAGTGAGTATCTTGGCGACTCTCAAAGCTGGGGGAGGTTACGTTCCTCTAGATCCCTCCTATCCTCAAGAACGTCTGGCTTTCATGGTGGAAAATGCTCAGGTTTCAGTGTTGCTGACTCAAGAGAAATTCCTTGCAGCTTTGCCTGAACATGGGGCGCAAGTGGTATTGGTGGACAAAAACCATGAGGTTTGGACTAGTGAAAATGTGGACAACCCGATTAGCCAGGTGACAACTGATAATTTAGCTTATGTAATTTACACCTCCGGCTCGACTGGCAAACCAAAGGGGGTAATGAACATTCATAGAGGAATTTGCAATCGTCTCTCTTGGATGCAGGAAACTTATCAACTGACAACAGTAGATAAAGTGTTGCAAAAGACACCTTTTAGCTTTGATGTCTCAATTTGGGAATTCTTTTGGCCTTTGACTACCGGAGCGCGTTTAGTGGTAGCTCGTCCAGGAGGTCATCAAGATAGCACCTACCTTGTTCAGCTTATTGCCCAGGAACAAATCACCACGCTGCATTTTGTTCCTTCCATGTTGCAAGTGTTTCTTGAGGAACCTGGTTTAGAAACTTGTCAATGCTTGAGAAAGGTGATGTGTAGTGGTGAAGCCCTACCTTTGAAACTACAAGAACGATTTTTTGAGCGTTTGGATGCAGACTTACATAATTTGTATGGGCCAACGGAAGCTGCGATCGATGTCACATTCTGGGCTTGTGAACGTGAGAGTCGTAAGCATACTGTTCCCATTGGTCGCCCCATTGCCAATACGCAAATATATTTGCTAGATAATCACTTGCAACCAGTACCTATTGGCGTACCTGGGGAACTACACATTGGGGGTGTGGGTTTAGCGCGGGGTTATCTGCATCAACCAGAGTTAACAGATATTAAATTCATTGCCAACCCGTTTAAAAGAAGTAGGGGAGCAGGGGAGCAGGGGAGCAGGGGAGCGAATGAAGATCAATCTGGATTTGATCGCTTATACAAAACTGGGGATTTGGCACGTTATCTGAACGATCGCAACATTGAATATCTCGGACGACTTGACGATCAAGTTAAATTGCGGGGATTCCGTATTGAGCTAGGAGAGATTGAAGCGGTACTGAGTCAACATCCAGCATTGCGGGAAGTTGTTGTTTTGATGAGAGAAATTGAGAAGAAGGAACAGCACCGAGATTTCACACCACTGGTTGATGTAGAAAATTCATCAACAATTACTGGTTTGCGTCGCTTACTCAAAGGAGAATTAGCTAATTCTCAGGCAGATTTTAGCAATCAGCAATTAGTTGCTTATTGCGTCACCCGTCATCAACCAGCACCCACCACTACCGAATTGCGTCGCTTTCTTTTAGAAAAGCTCCCTGATTACATGGTTCCGGCGGCTTTCGTCCTACTGGATGCACTGCCTTTAACGCCGAATGGTAAGGTAGACCGACAGTCTTTACCAATTCCTGGTAAAGTCAGACCTGAATTGGAAAAAGCTTTCGTAGCACCTCGTACTCCTATAGAAAAGGCATTGGCAGAGGTTTGGGCAGAGGTGCTGGACATTGAACAAATAGGCATTCACGACAACTTTTTTGAGTTGGGAGGAGATTCGATTCGCAGTATCCAAGTGCTAGCTAGAGCCACTGCAAAAGGTTTAAGCTTCTCCTTAGCGCAGATTTTCCAGCATCAGACTATCGACTCGCTGGCACGAGAAATTACTTTTGTTGAACCCAGTGCTTTAATAACTCAAAAAACAGAGCCATTTAGCCTGATTTCCCAGACAGAACGGCAAAAGCTACCCAAAGATGTAGAAGATGCTTATCCTTTAGCTAGGGTTCAGGCTGGGGTGATTTTTCACACTCAGTCCATGCCTGATGAGCCGATGTACCATGATATTTTCCTTTACAATTTGCAAGTTCGTCTAGACATTGAATTGTTTCAAAAAGCTCTACAGCACGTTGTCGATCGCCACGCCATCTTGCGGACATCTTTCGATCTGACTAACTTTAGCGAACCCCTACAATTAGTTCATCAACAAGTTACTGCTCCCTTTCATGTCGAAGACTTGCGTCATTTGTCACCAGAGCAACAACAACAAGCACTTTCCACCTGGATAAAAGCTGAAAAACGACGAAATTTTGATTGGTCTTCTCCACCATTTATTCGCTTTTTCATTCACCGCCTTACAGAGCAGTCTTTTTATCTCACTTTTAGCTGTCACACTTCTATTCTTGACGGTTGGAGCAAAGCTTGTTTGCTGACAGAATTACTGCATCATTATTATGCTCTGCTCAACGGTAAAAGCGAAGCCATTGAACCAGTCCCAGCTATAACTTATCGAGATTTTGTCGCCTTAGAGCGTGCAACATTGCAATTGCCAGACTCTCAATATTTTTGGAGGCAAAAATTAGCAGGTTGTGTAACCACGAGAATAGCCCGTTGGAAGGTGACTCATCACAGCACAAATACCCCGGAAATTGGCTTTTTAGATGTCCCCATCTCCTCAGAACTTTCTGAGAAATTGCAAAAACTAGCTCGGTTAGCAGAAGTCCCCCTGAAAAACGTGTTGTTAGCTGCACATATCAGGGTGATGAGTTTGTTGAGTGGTGAGAGTGATATCCTCACGGGGCTGGAGTCGAATGGTCGATTGGAAGCAGCTGACGGAGAAAAAACTTTGGGAATCCATTTGAATACGGTTCCTTTGCGTTTGCAGCTGACGGGGGGAACTTGGCTAGAGTTGGTGCAGCAGGTTTTTGCTGCTGAACGAGAGTTGTTGCCCTTTAGGCGTTATGCTTACGCAGATTTACACCAACTTGTTGGTCGTCAGGCTCTCCAGCCCCTAGTTGAAACTGTTTTTAATTATACTAACTTTCATGTTTATGAGAGTCTGCAAAGTCTCGAAGATTTGGAAGTTTTAGGAGCTAGGGGTTTTGGTGAAACTCATTTTACCTTGCGGTCTGAGTTTAATCTCAATCATGCCTCAGATTGTATACAACTCGATTTAGAGTGTGACTTGACACAGATAAGTCATGCCCAGTTAGAGACTATTGGCACTTATTTTCAAGAAACATTAACAGCAATGTCTTCACAGCCGTTGGCACGTTACGAGTCGCAATGTCTTTTGGGCGATCGCCAACGACAGATGTTACTCGAAGAATGGAATAACACCAGCAGCAAATATCCCCAAGACTGCTGTATCCATCAACACTTTGAGGCTATGGCAGCACAAAATCCTGATGCGATCGCCATCGTCTTTGAAGATGTACAGACGCGATTAATGAGCCAGCGCGTTGCGGGGGTTCCCCCCGTTGTAGCGATTGGCGTCGCGTCTCTAACTTACCAACAGCTAAATCATCGAGCTAATGCTCTGGCCCATTACTTGCAGCGTCTAGGAGTAACTGCCGATGTACCAGTGGCTCTCTGTGTCGAACGTTCCTTAGAGATGATAGTGGGAATTTTAGGAATTCTCAAGGCAGGAGGAGCTTACGTACCTTTAGATCCAACATATCCCCAAGAAAACTTGGCTTTTATATTGGAAGATGCTCAAGTGCCAGTTTTATTGACTCAGGCACGGCTAGTAGCTAACTTACCTACCCACACAGCCCAAATTGTCTGCCTAGACTCAGACTGGCATATCATAGCGCAGGAAAGTCCAGAAAACCCCAGCAGTACAAGCACATTAGAAAATCTAGCCTACATTATTTACACATCAGGCTCCACAGGTCAACCGAAGGGAGTACTCGTTACCCAACAAAACTTAGCCCATTCTACCTTTGCCCGCATTACTTATTACTCAGAACCCGTTACCAGTTTCTTATTGATTCCCTCTTTTGCTTTTGATAGTTCAGTTGCGCCCATATTTTGGACATTATGTCAAGGAGGTAAACTAGTACTGTTAACTGAGGGTTCCCAGAGAGATATTTGGCAATTAGTCAAGCTGATTGTTCAACATCAAGTTTCACACTGGTTAAGTGTTCCCTCACTTTACAGCACCCTACTCGCTGCTATAGATCCAGCCCAACTTGTCTCGTTGCAGACAGTTATTGTTGCTGGGGAATGTTGTTCTACAGAATTGGTTGAACGCCATCGTCAACTACTGCCCGATACATCCTTATTTAATGAGTATGGCCCCACAGAAGCAACAGTTTGGAGTAGTGTATACGATTGTCAAAATCATGATTTAAACAATCCTGTTTCTATTGGTCGTCCCATTGCCAACACTCAGATTTATTTACTAGATTCTTATCTCCAACCAGTACCCATTGGAGTTCCTGGTGAAATTTATATTGGTGGCTTGGGTGTAGCTAAAGGCTATCTCAATCGTCCAGAATTAACTGCCCAAAAGTTTATTCCCAACCCGTTTAGCGATTTTGGATTGCCGATTTTAGATTTTAGATTGGGGGATAAGAATGAAAATTTCGATAATCCAAAATCTAAGTTGCGCTTCCAGCGCACCAAAGGTGCAACCCAAAATCTAAAATTTAACCGCCTTTACAAAACTGGGGATTTAGCGCGTTATCTTCCAGATGGCAACATTGAGTTTTTGGGACGTATCGATCGCCAGGTGAAGATTCGCGGGTATCGGATTGAACTAACGGCGATTGAGGCAATTTTACTTCAACATCCTGTTGTTCGGGAAGCAGCGGTCATACTTCGAGAAGAGGAATCAGGTAGCAAACGCTTAGTAGCCTACGTAGTACCACAGCAAAAACCTGCACCTGCGACCAATGAATTGCGGAGTTTCTTGCAGCAGAAATTACCGGAATACATGATTCCTAATGTCTTTGTTGTCTTAGAAGAATTGCCATTGACTCCAAGTGGAAAGGTCGATCGCCGCCATTTGCCTGCACCTGAGCAAGTACAATCCGAAGAGGTAAAAATGGCTCAACTTCTAAGCATATTGGAAACACTTTCAGAAGAAGAAGTGAAAGTAATGCTTGCCAACAATCAATTATCTATGCAACGCCAGTAAATATTTATTTTGTTTGGAGTAAATCAACAGTGAGCGACGAGCTTTTAAAACGTATTGAACAGCTTTCATCAGAAAAGCGCGAACTTCTGGCAATGCTGATGCAGAAAGAAGGTATAGCAAGGCAAACTATTTACGTAGCACCCCGCACGCCAGTGGAAGAAGTGCTAGCCACAATCTGGAGCCAGGTTTTGGGAATTCCACAGGTAGGCATTTACGACAACTTTTTAGAATTGGGAGGTGATTCAATTGGGAGTATTCAAGTTGTAGCTAAAGCTTATGAAGCAGGCTTAAAATTCACAACAAATCAGCTATTTGAATATTTAACTATTGCAGAGTTAGCAATGATTGTGGAGACAATTGCAGTTGCACAGGAGGAATTGCCGCCGAATACTCATTTTGTGTCTACCGATACGCTCAACTTCAAACCTTCAGACTTTCCAGAAGCTGAGTTAACTCAGGAAGAACTAAATAAGCTTTTTATGAACAACAACAAGTAGAAATTTCACTGTATGGAAGCCAAAAATATAGAGGACATTTATACACTCTCGCCTACTCAACAGGGTATGCTGTTTCACATCCTCTCTGCTCCAGATTCCAAGATGTATTTTGAGCAGACGCTATGTACCTTGCATGGCACTCTCAATGTCTCAGCTTTTGAGCAGGCTTGGCAGCAAGTGGTAAACCGACATCCGAGCTTGAGGACAGCTTTTGTATGGCAAGGTCTGAACCAGCCAGTTCAAATAGTACACCAACAACCTAGACTGCTGATACAGCACTATGATTGGTGTCAGCTTTCAATTGCTGAACAGGAAGCGCAACTACAAAGTTACCTGGAAGCAGACCAAAAAATTGGCTTTGATTTGGCTCAACCACCCTTAATGCGGCTTGCCTTAATCCAAACTGACGCGAACACTTACCAATTTATCTGGAGTATTTGTCATCTAGTGTTGGATGGGTGGTCTACCAACATCATTATGAAAGAATTTTTTGCCTTCTATAAGGCACTTTGCCAAGACCAAAGTCTCCACTTGCAACCAAGCCGTCCTTATCGGGATTACATTGCTTGGCTTAAGCAGCAGGATTTATCACAAGCAGAGGTATTTTGGCGAAAAACTCTTCAGGGTTTCACAACATTAACTCCTTTAGCAGCAGACTGGAGAATTGATGCTTACCCCAATCGCCACCAAGATTCCGGTCAACAGCAAATCCAACTGTCGCTACTAACTACAGAAGCACTTAAATCTCTAGCGCGACAACATCATTTGACGCTGAACACCTTGGTACAAGGAATTTGGGCTTTACTGTTGAGTTATTACAGTGGTGAAGCAGATGTAGTTTACGGAACCGTTGTGTCTGGTCGTCCGCCCACCCTACCAGGGGTTTCCTCGATAGTAGGACTTTTTATCAATACCCTACCAATGCGCGTATTGGTGTCTGGTGAAGCTTTGCTTTTGTCTTGGCTTAAGGAACTCCAACTCCAGCAGCTTAGTATGCGTCGATATGAGTATACCCCCTTAGTGCAAATTCAGAATTGGAGTGAAGTACCCTCAAGTATGCCTTTGTTTGAGAGTATTTTAGTATTTGAAACCTCGACAGCAAGTATTTCTAGCCTACCTATAGAAAACTTGAGGATTGATAATGTTCGTTCCTTGATTAACTCTAACTATTCTCTTGTGCTGATGGTGACACTAGGAGCAGAGCTATCGTTGAATATATCCTATGATTTACACTGCTTCAAATCTATTGCGATCGCCAAAATAATGAAAATTTTTGAACTACTTATCAATAGTATACTTGCAGAACCTAATACTCAATTAAAAAGTTTAATAAATATGATTAATGAGCTTGAAAGTCAAGAACAAACCTTAAATATCAAAGAACGTAGAAATTTCATAATTAACAAGCTAAAAACTTGCCAGCCTAAACCAATCAAATTATCAGTTGATTGATGAATCAAAATAAATAATGTAATTAGATATACTGCAAAATTAAGTTTTTTATTTTACTGACATTAATTCAAATTAATCACCATTTATGTCTTATCAAAAATTAGATTCCAATTATGATTATTTTGCTCAAGAATATAACGAAGTCTACGCTCAGATACTTAGCGAACAGACAATACAAATTTTGGAAAAGTTACTATTAGTGCATCTTCCCAAAGCGGCTAATATTCTTGACCTCTGTTGCGGTACGGGACAATTGGCACAAAAATTATTAATCAAAGGTTATCAAATAACTGGACTTGATAGGTCTGAGTCAATGTTGAATTATGCTCGATCCAATGCACCTAAAGGCAAATTTATATTGTGTGATGCACAATCCTTTGAACTACCACCCATATTTGATGCAGTTATTTCAATGTATGCCCTTAACTATGTCATGAACTTAGAAGAATTAATGGGCGTGTTTCGGAACGTGAATACAGCCTTAAAAACAAATGGAATATTTATTTTCAACCTGCGCTTAGAAGAGGATTTTAAATCATATTGGGATAATTCTACTACTCGCGTTGTTAGAGATGATTATGCCTGGATTAGTCAAAAGAGCTATAATTTTGAAGAAAAAATTGGTCAAATTCAAATAACTGGTTTTCAACTAATAGAAAAAGAATGGAAACCTTTAGAACAAATTATTTTAGAAAAAACTTATTCTCGTGCAGAAGTTCAGTCAGCCCTAGAAAAGGTGGGTTTCAGACAAGTAAGCGTCCATGAAGAAAAACACGATCCTGTATTTAAAGAAAGGTCTGAATATACATACTTTGTTAGTTATAAATAATTTATGAAAAAGTTAACTTAATTGTAATTTATCAATTATCAAAAATTTATAGATTAGTTAAGTATAGGTGGCATTAAATTTCAATTATACATTTTGACTGAGCAAAAAATTATAGTCGAAACAAACTAGATCGGTGAGTCAAACAAATGCAGACTAACATTATTGAAGGCTTTCAGATATCACCTCACCAGAAACATCTCTGGTTATTACAGCAAGATACTGTGACTTATCGCGCTCAGTTAGTTATTTTAATAGAAGGTATTATTAAGATCAATTTACTAAAAGAAGCTTTATATCAGCTAGTAAAACGACATGAGATTCTTCGTACCAATTTTCAGACATCACCTAAAATAAAGATTCCAATTCAGGTAATAAACGATATTAGTAGCCTATCTTTGCAGGAGTTAAATTTGAGTGATTTGGAAATTGAGCAACAAAACACCAGAATTGAGGAACTTTTTGTAGAACAGGGACAGCATAATTTTGATTTTGAAAAAGATTATTTTTTGCGTTTCGTTTTAGCTACTCTGTCAACGCAAAAATATGCTTTGTTTATCACTCTCCCTGCTTTATGTGCCGATGCTTGGACTCTCCAAAATATTTGCAAAGAAATTGCCTCTCTCTACGATACATACCAAAATAATTTAGAAAAAACGTCCGAACCACTGATTCAATACGTCCAATTTTCTGAATGGCAAAATGAAATTATTAAATTAGCGGATGCCAAAATAGGAATAGAATATTGGCGTAAAAAGAATATTTTTGATTTTTCTAGAGTTAAGCTTCCTTTTGAAAATCAGCTTGTTGAACAACCGGAATTTGAACCTCGATTTTTAACCTTAACGATTCCCCACGATGTGGTGGCAAAAATTCAGACCATTGCCCAAAAACATGAGACTTCACTATCTGTATTCTTGCTAAATTGTTGGTTAGTCTTACTTTGGCGTTTAACTGGACAGTCAAATATGATAGTTGGTACGGCCGACAACGGTCGGATATGTGAAGAACTTGAGGGTGCGGTGGGACTTTTAGCAAAATACTTACCCGTTCATTGTTATCTGGAAGAAAACATTCAATTTAGTAAAAATCTACGGCAAGTTGATGAATTAATACGTGAGGTTGCTCAATGGCAAGAATACTTTACTTGGCAGTCAACAGTGGGAGAGACAGAGAATGTTGAGAAACCAACATTTTTACCATTTTGTTTTGATTTTATACAACAGTCTGTAAAGTGTTCTGCTGGCAACGTATCATTTGAAATTTACAAGCAGTACAGTTGCATTGACCGATTTAAAGTAAAACTCTCCTGTATTAAAAAAGAAAAGGATATTATTGCAGAGTTTCACTACGATTCTAAATTATTCTCGACCGAAAACATCAATTATTTAGCAAGACAATTTCACACCTTGTTAAAGAGCGTTCTAAATAATCCAGAAAAATCAATTGGCAATTTAGAGATTCTCAGCGATGTTGAGCGAGAACGAGTGCTTGTCGAATTTAACAATACGAGAAGAGATTATGTTAACGACAAGTGTATCCAACAATTATTTGAGGAACAGGTAGAACGTACTCCAAAAAATGTAGCGGTAGTATTTAAAAATCAGCAACTAACTTACCGAGAACTGAACGCTAAGGCAAATCAACTAGCACATCGTCTTCAAGCTTTGGGAGTTGAACCCGATGTATTAGTGGGGGTTTGCGTAGAACGCTCTTGCGAAATGCTAGTAGGTATACTAGGCATTCTCAAAGCTGGAGGAGCATACGTACCAATCGATCCATCCTATCCCAACCAACGATTGAGTTATATGCTGGCAGATTCTCAGGTATCAATAATATTGACCCAAGAACGATTGGTGAAAAATTTACCTGATGTTGGAGCGTCGGTGCTTTGCTTAGATACTCTTTGGGATGCAATTGCTCAAGAAAGCGATGAGAATCCCAAAAATGAAGTGAAGACTGATAATTTGGCTTACTTAATTTATACTTCTGGCTCTACAGGACAACCCAAAGGAGTGCAGGTTACGCATCAAAACTTAGTTCACTCCACGACTGCTCGAATTTTTTATTATGAGCAACCTATAACAGGCTTTCTCTTAACTTCGTCTTTTGCTTTTGATAGTTCTGTTGCAGTGATTTTTTGGACACTTTGTCAAGGTGGTTTTGTCTCCGTTTTACCGGAAAATGGGCAATTAGATATTCAACAAATTGTAAAGGCGATGCCTACGGCGGCAAGCTACGCTCAACAAGAAATTTCCCATTTATTATGTTTACCCTCTCTCTACAAGCTGATTTTAGAGCAAGCGCGATCGCAGCAAATACTCAGCCTCAAAACCGTAATTGTCGCTGGAGAATCTTGTTCAAAGGAACTTGTTAAGCAACATCGTGAATTATTGCCGCAAGTAAGCTTATTTAATGAGTATGGCCCCACAGAAGCAACAGTTTGGAGTAGTGTCTACAATTGTCAAAATCATAATTTAAATAATTCTGTTTCTATTGGTCGTCCCATTGCCAACACTCAGATTTATTTACTAAATTCTCATCTCCAACCAGTACCAATTGGAGTTCCTGGTGAAATTTATATTGGTGGTTTGGGTGTAGCTAAAGGCTATCTTAATCGCCCAGAACTAACTGCCCAAAAGTTTATTCCTAATCCATTTAGCGATGAACCAAACGCACGCCTCTATAAAACTGGAGATTTAGGGCGTTATCTTGCAGATGGAAACATTGAGTTTCTCGGTCGTCTCGATCGCCAGGTTAAGATTCGCGGGTATAGGATTGAGCTACCTGAAATTGAAGCCGTTCTGAATCAACACCCAGCTGTACAAGAAGCGATCGCTATTACCCAAGAGGATATCGATGCTCACCACCGTTTAATAGCTTATATTGTCCCAAAAAAAGAGCAAGTACCCACAGTTGATGATTTGCGTAGCTTTTTAAAAAACTGCTTGCCAGAGTATATGTTGCCTTCGATGTTCGTGATATTGAAGGCGCTACCACTAAATCCCAATGGCAAAGTAGACCGTCAAGCGCTTCCGATTCCCGACCAAGAAAGACCAAATCTGGAAGCAGTATTTGTCCCACCTAGCACTGCGATCGAAGTAGCACTGGCAGAAATTTGGTCACAAGTTCTGAATGTAGAAAAAGTGGGCATTCACGACAACTTTTTAAAGTTAGGAGGAGACTCACTTCGCAGTATTCAAGTATTATCCAGAGCTAATGACCGAGGATTAAGTTTTTCTTTGCAAGAGTTTATTCAACATCCTACAATTCACGAACTTTCTCAAGTGATAAAGACAAATCAGGAACTACAGATGCCTGCAATAAAGCCAGTTTCTCGTGACCAATACCGTATTTAAATAATTCGTAATTCGTAATTATATTTTTTGATAGTGAAGCGGTAGCGTTGGCGTAGAGTCTACGTAAGTCCTATGAACGCCAGATTTATCTGTAAAATCAATCTAAAATCCACAATTGAATGACAGAACAACTATTTGTTTTTCCTACATCTTTTGCCCAGCAACGACTGTGGTTTTTGCATCAGCTAGAACCGAATAGTTCAGTGTATAACCTTCCTTATGGGTTGCGAATAAGTGGTAATTTGAAAGTAGAGGCTTTGCAACAGGCTTTTGAAGCGATCGCAAATCGTCACGAAATCCTGCGTACTACCTTTACCACAGTGGATGGAAATCCGGTACAAGTCATTGCCAAAAGCCGCTCGATAGTCATACCTGTGGTGAATCTCAGTGAATGGTCGGAAGTAGACCGCGCAGCCCAGGTTCAGGGACTAATTAACAAGGAGGCAGAATACTCCTTTGACCTGGCACACGATTCGTTACTGCGTGTCACCTTGCTCCAATTAGGTAAGAATGAATATCTGCTGTTGCTGACGCTACATCACATCATCTTTGATGGTTGGTCGATTGGGGTTTTCATCCGAGAATTAACAGCCCTCTATAAAGCTTTTTCTACTGGGACTGCTTCGCCACTTCCCGAACTGCCCATACAGTACGCTGACTATGCTATCTGGCAACGAGAGTGGCTGCAAGGGATGGTACTTAAAACTCGTTTAGACTACTGGAAAAAACAGCTAGCTGGTTCTTTACCTGTCCTGGAACTGCCCACAGACCGTCCGAGATTGGCAGTCCAGAACTTTCAAGGTGCAACCGAATTTTTTTCATTGTCTTCTGATTTATCCCAGGCGCTCAAGCACATTAGCCAGCAAGCAGGAGTCACCTTGTTTATGACTCTGCTAGCAGCATTCAAAACATTACTCTACCGCTATACAGGAGAAGAAGACATCATAGTAGGTTCACCTACTGCTAACCGCAACCGCCCGGAAATCGAAGGATTGATCGGGTTTTTTGTTAACACTCTTGTCTTACGTACTTACCTTGGAGATAACCCTAGTTTTCGGCAGTTGCTTTTACGAGTACAGGAAGTAACTTCAGGGGCATTTGACCATCAAGACTTGCCCTTTGAGAAGCTGGTAGAAGAAATGCAGCCGGAGCGCAGCCTCAGCCATATGCCACTGTTCCAGGTGATGTTTGTTCTGCAAAATGCACCGATGCCACCCTTGGAGTTGCCAGAACTGATCCTGAATCCTGTGATGGTGGAGAGTAAGACAGCCAAGGTTGATCTGTCTTTATCGATGACAAATACGCCGCAAGGGCTAATTGGGAATCTAGAATACAACACTGACTTGTTTGAAGCAGCCACTATTAAGAGAATGGTGGGGCATTTCCAGATTTTGCTTGAAAGTATTGTGGTGAATCCTGACCAGAGTCTCAGTGATTTGCCAATCTTGACAGAGACAGAACGGCAGATGTTGGTAAAGTGGAACAGCACAAAAACAGAAAATTTGCAAGACTTGTGTATTCATCAGTTGTTTGAAACTCAAGTAGAGCAAACACCGGATGCTGTTGCAGTGGTCTTTGAAGGGCAACAGTTGACCTATCGGCAACTGAACGCCAAGGCAAATCAACTGGGGCGTTATTTGCATTCTCTTGGTGTCAGACCAGAAATGCTAGTAGGTATTTGTGTAGAGCGATCTCTAGAGATGGCGATCGCTTTGTTGGGCATCCTCAAAGCTGGTGGGGCTTATGTACCCTTAGATCCCACTTATCCCCAAGAGCGCTTGACCTGGATGTTATTAGATTCACGAGTATCAGTCCTCTTGACTCAGAAGCATTTGCTGGTAGAACGAGAGTTTGATGGACTGCATATAGTTTGCTTGGATAAAGATTGGGAAGTAATTTCTCATGAAAGTGAAGAGAATCTCCTCAGTGGTGCTACACCGAAAAATCTAGCATATATCATCTATACATCAGGTTCTACAGGCAAACCAAAAGGAGTGATGATTCAACATCAGTCTTTAGTGAATTTCACTCTTGCGGCAATTGTTGAATATGGGTTTACCCAGTCTGATGGCATTCTACAGTTTGCCTCTATCAGCTTTGATACGGCAGTCGAAGAAATTTATCCCTGCCTAATCTCTGGTGGCACGCTGGTGCTACGTAATGAACAGATGTTAATTGATATACCGAATTTCCTTAAACAATGTCAAGAATGGGAAATTACAGTATTAGATTTACCTACAGCATATTGGCATCATCTGACTTTTGAATTAACAACAACAAAACTAAGGCTACCTGAATCATTGCGCCTAGTAATTATTGGGGGAGAGCAGGTACTTCCAGAACGAGTAAAAATGTGGCAAAAGTATGTAGGTGATTACCCGCAACTATTCAACGGATATGGGCCTACAGAGGCAACTGTAGTAACCACAATTTACAAGTTACCAAAAGCTACCTTTTCTTCAGATAGTACATTGTTAGGAGTACCCATTGGTAAGCCAATTCGTAATGTTCAAGTGTATGTGTTAAATAAAAATTTACAGCCAGTTCCTATTGGTATCCAGGGAGAACTCTACATTGGTGGTGCTGGTTTAGCACGAGGTTACTTGAATCGCCCAGACTTAACTGAAGAAAAATTTATTCCTAACTTCTTTAACAAGTCACAAGAGAGCGATCGCCTTTATAAAACTGGGGATTTAGTGCGTTATCTCCCAGACGGCAACATTGAGTTTCTCGGTCGTATTGATAATCAGGTAAAGGTGCGCGGCTTTCGCATCGAACTTGGAGAAATTGAAGTCGTACTGGCTCAACACTCAGAGATTAAGGAAGTTGTAGTCATTGCTCAACAAGACGCTACAGGCAACCAATACTTAGTTGCTTATGTGGTTCCCGCTTCAAATTCAGTTCCCAACAGCAGTGAACTACGCCGCTTTCTCAGTGATAAGTTGCCTGAATATATGCTGCCAAAAGTCTTTGTGGTGTTAGAAGCACTACCACTCACTCCTAACGGCAAAGTAGACCGCAAAGCGTTACCAATTGCTGACCAAAACCACTATGATGATGACACAACTTACGTAGCGCCACGTACATTAACTGAAGAGAAACTAACGGCAATTTGGTCTGATTTACTTGTTCGAGAACAAGTTGGTATTAATGATAACTTTTTTGAGTTGGGTGGTCATTCCTTACTGCTGACTCAGATGATTTTTCGAGTGCGAGAAACTTTTCAAGTAGAGTTACCCTTGCGTAGTCTATTTGAAATGCCTACCGTAGCCAGCCTAGCCGAAAGTATTGAGATGGTTCAAAACGCAGGTTCTTCTAATACTATTGCTAGGAAAACTGTTGCGGATCTGCAAGCTGAAGCCGTTCTCGATCGCACAATTCGTCCTGAAGCTGTCCCAAGAGATTATACAACCGAGCCAGCTAGTATATTATTAACCGGAGCCACAGGTTTTTTAGGAGCTTTTTTACTTGATGAACTTCTCCAAAAAACTCCAGCAGATATTTATTGTTTGGTACGTTCTGCTGATGCAGAATCAGGCAAAAATAAGCTGCGCCAAAACCTGGAAACGTATTTACTGTGGAACGAAAATTTCAGTTCCAGAATCATCCCGATTGTGGGAGATTTATCTGAGCCACTTTTTGGACTATCTCAGGAAAAGTTTCTACTATTGGCAAATAAGATAGATGTTATTTATCACAATGGTGCTTTCGTTAATTTTATTCATCCATACGAGCAGATGAAGGCGATTAATGTTCTCGGAACTCAGGAAGTTCTCAGATTAGCAAGCTTAATCAAAATCAAGCCAGTGCATTACGTTTCTACTCTTTCCGTTTTCCCCGCACAAAGCGATTCGGAAGTTCAAGTTTTTCGAGAAAAAGACTATTTAGAACACGGTGAAATTCTCGAAAGTGGGTATGCTCAGAGTAAATGGGTAGCGGAAAAATTAGTAGCGATCGCACTTTCTAGAGGGCTTCCTGTGACTATCCACAGACTGGGAAGAATTACAGGAAACAGCAAAACAGGAGTTTGGAATACAAATGATTTTATGTGCAGCATGATTAAATGCTGTATTCAGCTTGGTAGTGTGCCGAAAATTGATGGTTTGGTGGACATGACCCCTGTAGACTACGTAAGTCAAGCGATCGTTTATTTATCTGGGCAAAAAGAATCAATTGGAGAAGTTTTTCACTTGCTCAATCCCCACCCAATTAAACTAGAAGAACTTATCAAGTGGGTACGTTCTTATGGCTATCCACTGCGGCTAGTTGCTTATGATAAATGGCGACAAGAATTGATAACTGCTGCAAAGCATTCTCTAGATGCAACGTTGTATTCCCTTTTGCCTTTGTTTCCTGAAAATAGATTCAAAAATCAGATATCCATCGAAGAGAGTCTTTCTCAATCAAAAATGACACAGTTCGATTGCCAAAACACGCAGGGTAAGCTAGCAAATACTTCTATTGTATGTCCGGCGATCGATGACGAACTTCTGCAAAACTACTTCTCTTACTTCACTCATAATGGTTTCGTAAATCACCCACATCTGTAGAATGCGAATATTTACCCTGATCTGGTTTGGGCAACTTGTCTCATTAATTGGCTCTGGGCTGACTCGATTTGCTTTAGGTGTCTGGGTATACCGAAATACTGGGTCAGTCACGCAATTTGCCCTGATTTCTTTGTTCGCAATACTGCCAAGCATTTTGTTGTCACCCTTGGTCGGTGTGCTTGTAGATCGCTGGAACCGTCGCACTTGTATAATACTTAGCGATGCTGGAGCAGGAGTGAGTACGCTGGCTATTGTGCTGTTACTCTTGGTTGGTCGGCTTGAAGTCTGGCATATCTACTTAGTTGTAGCAGTTAGTTCGATCTTTAGCGCTTTCCAGTGGCCAGCCTATGCTGCTGCAACTACAATGCTTGTCCCAAAGCAACACCTTGGTCGTGCCAATGGTATGGTGCAATTTGCAGAGGCAACTTCACGGCTACTTTCACCGATGTTAGCAGGTGCGCTGGTTGTAACTATTCAAATTCAGGGCGTAATCCTGATTGACTGCGTTACTTTTCTTTTTTCCGTGGTGACGCTGCTACTCGTCCGATTCCCTGAACCGAAAACTACCGCAGAGAATGAAGTGAGGAAAAGTTGGCAGCTGCGGGAGTTCACCTATGGGTGGACATACATCACTGCTCGACCCGGACTACTAGGATTGTTGATTTTCTTTGCTGCCATTAATTTCTTAATCGGAGTTGTCAGCGTACTGGTTACACCACTGGTATTAGCCTTTGCTACGGCTAACGTACTGGGTACGGTACTGTCCATTGGTGGAAGCGGTATGTTGGTTGGTGGTCTGGTGATGAGCGTTTGGGGCGGCCCCAAGAACCGTATTCTTGGTGTGTTTGGTTTTACCCTATCAGGTGCATTGTCCATAATACTTGCAGGGCTGAAACCTTCTGTTCCGGTCTTCTTTGCAGCTGCTTTCATCTATTATTTTGGGGTGTCCATGATTAATGGCTGCGACCAAGCCATTTGGCAGAGCAAAGTTGCACCTGCTGTTCAAGGACGTGTGTTTGCCGTGCGAAGTATGCTCGCTTTGGCATCACTACCGCTTGCCTATCTGATTGCAGGGCCTTTAGCTGATGGAGTTTTCGAGCCATTACTTGCTCCTACAGGGTTATTAGCCGGAAGCATTGGCAAGCTTATTGGTGTCGGTCGAGGATATGGTATTGCTTTGTTGTTTATTGTCGTCGGAATCTTGACTATAATAGCGATCGCTTTTGGCTATCTATATCAACCTCTACGGCGGCTAAACCATCAACTGCCAGATGCAATTGCTGATGAGGCTCTCTTATAGAAGCATCGGTGAGAGATTAAGATAATATTGCTTTTGTCAATTAGAAATTATGCTGAAAATTTAGAAAAAGCAAAAGTATTAAATTAATTATTGTACTGAATTTTGGGGATTTCAATTATTCTCTTATTACTATCAACATGAAATAGAGAATCACTAGAAGTATTCATGACTGCATCGTAGCGCTGGCGATCGCTCAGATCCTGATTCCACTTATTAAGTAGAGAACGAGCGGTGGCTGGTATTACATAACGTAGTAATTCTCCTGTTTTCTTATTCTTAATTACAACAACCCCAAAGTTACTTGCGTCGCTTTTAGAGGGTATGACCCGTAGTGAGTTTTGCCCCGGCGTAGCAACTGTAGCAATCATAATGCCATCCGCAACGCAAGGACATGGCGCATTAGCACCATCAAAGTAAGTAACATCCAATTCGCGTGATTTAGCATCAAGACGCTTCATTGCATCTAATCCTATACGGATTCCTAAAGCAATATAACTACCAAAACCTCCATGTATGCGCTTTCCGAGAGTGACCCATTCTTCTGGAGTTTGGGCTTTAGTCGGTACAGACGGAACTAAAAAACACAAACAAATTAGTAAGGATATAAGTCGCTTAAGTTTGTTAGGCATCACTATACTTTGCCAAAATAGCTACTATACAACTGTAATCAACTTGAATGAACAATCTCTAAAACCTTAACCATTTGCTAATAGCATCCAATTAGCAATAACTTCACTGCGTAGCAAACCTAAATCTAGGGAAAAAAGCGATCTAACACCGTCTTTAATGCTTCAATCTCAGTTTTAATATCTCCCTCTTGGGTAGTTCGAGCAACGGATTCCTTGAGATATTCATGTAAAATAATTCGACCAACTTGCTGAACTGCTCCTCGAACAGCAGCTATTTGAACCAATACATCCGGACAAGGACGACTGGCTTCAACCATATTCTTGACACCCCGAATATGTCCTTCAATACGGGACAATCGCTTCACCAAATCATTTAGAGATGCTTCACTGTAATTATGCTTTATATTGGATGAGTTTTCTTGATGAGAATCCATATAGCTATTTTTGGTTTTTGATGGGTTTGGAATTGATTAAGTAACAATTTACTACTAGCTGAAATCTAAATTACTGCTAAAAAATCTTGTTGGGTAGCAATTTCATATGACTGATTCAAACAAATTCACGCTCGTGGAGATGGACTGACAGGTGCATGTTCCAGCTGACAGTAAGGGCGGCTATAGCATAATGGTGACTCTAAAGCGTGCCTAACCAAGAACTCTGGATTGCTCATTACTTGTTCAGTTGCGCCATCGTACACAACTTGACCTTGACTGAGAACAACAGTGCGATCGCACAAGTCCAAAGCTAAATCTAAATCATGCGTTGCAATCAACTGAGTCAGAGGTAAACTTTGCAGTAACTCGATTAACTGACGGCGACAACGGGGATCTAATTGAGCCGAGGGTTCGTCAAATACTAATATCTGTGGGTTCATGGCTAAGACACCGGCGATCGCAATCCGTTTCTTTTCACCTCCATATAAATTACCTGTATAGCGTTGCCATACCATTGGGGATCGATATCAACTGCTGCCATTGCTTGCAGAACTCGCTGTTGTAATTCTTCACCTTGCACACCCATATTCATCGGGCCAAAAGCAACATCCCGGTAGGGGGGCATAAAAACGCCTACGGCGGGCGCTTGCGCCATCGGAGTAACGGCAGCAACATGAAAAAATGATGCTTACAAACGAACAATAATTGCTTTCTTTTCACAGATACGGTATCTACGACCTAATTTAGTAGGGTTAACCACACTTAATTGTTTTGTCAAGTAATTGCAAATATTATTTACATAACGTTATATTTAGTTACATAAACTAGCGAAGGAAAAAAAGACATGACTAGCAAAGGTTTCACCATCAACGAACTCGGTCAACTTGACAACTTTGCAGTTGAACCAAAGGTTTATGTAGACCAAACTCCAAGAGTTGGCTTTACCGAGTATGCTGAAAAACTCAATGGTTGTTTGGCAATGATTGGCTTTGTCTCACTCATCGCTTTTGAAGTAACCACCGGACACGGCCTGATTGGATGGCTGACTAGCTTGTAGATAATTTTAACTATCCAAAAATTACATTCAATTAACGCATAGAACATTAAGCGAGGAGAGTTATGAGAACTGATTTTGATTTCCCCAAAAAAGATTTAATTGGCCCCGTTGTTTTTCGACCTGATTTCACCAACTTTGAGAAAATCAATCTCAACCAAGCTTGGTCATTGTTTTTCACCGCAGGTCAAGACGACAAAGCGTTGGGACAAGGAATTGAATTAGGCAAGTTTTTCACTAACCTTTTAATTGCTGTAGGAGTAACGGGAATCCTTTGGGGAACTTTCTTCAGTAATTTAGGATAAGCAATTGTATAAGCGTGTTCAATTGAATAAATTCACTAGAAGTCTTGGTTTTCATAGCCAAGACTTCTTTAATGTCATGAAATTTTCAAATCAGAGTGACTGTTAACTAAAATTTGCTCTTGTATTATTTTCCTTACCATGCTATATAATGGGTCGATTAGTCGGTTCTAGTGGGGAACAGCCATTAGAGGAAACGGGGAAAGTCCGGTGTGAATCCGGCGCTGTCCCGCAGCTGTAATGAGATTGTGTTCAAACATCCTCTCAAAGTCAGAAGACCCGCCGATGTTAATACACCTAAAAAATCTGCGAGGTACAGATGTTACAAAATTTTTTCCGGTCAGAGTTAAGACTTATATCATTCATCGTTTTTTGTATCTGCGTTAGGAAAAATCATAGGTAGTGGATTTTACCAAACAACAACGCTCGCAATATCAAAAGCAAAAATATACAGCTATCAACTATGCCTTGCGAAAATTCAGTATGGCTAACATTTGAATTAAATAAATTTAATTCAGTTGATTGAACTGTCATGAACTCGATTAAATATTCAAGTATTTTTGCTAGAGTTTTTTGATAGTTGTACGCCAAATTCCTAGAAGTTTTGTGGTTTTTTGAGCGAACAAAATTAGAGAGTGTGGATAATAAAGCGGTTTATTTGCATTTAAATACCCAGCTAAAAGAACATTCAGCAGTCAAGTATTTCTGCTGGGTTAATACTGGTGTGAGTAGAAGTAAATACAAATTGTCTGATGTTATAAAATCGAAACAGGAGAGTACTCTGTGAAAATCCACTGGTTGCTACCCAGTACAATATTAAGTATTGCCATACTCACATCTCCCGCACTTGCTGCAAAACTAGAATCTTGGCGATTTGATGGTGTCTCTAAGCAACTGGAATTTACGACTGATGAGATCGTTCGCGGTATTCTCCAGTATTTACGGCAAAAGTAAGTAATTTTCTTATTGAATCAGATTTTATACCAATCACAAAATAAGTTATTGAATTTTGCATTAGACAGTAAACAATGATATAGTTTAAACTTACAAGTCGGTTCTGATGGGGGTCAGCCATCAGAGGTAAGGGGGAAAGTCCGGTGTGAATCCGGCGCTGTCCCGCAGCTGTAATCAAGGTTTACCTTGTGAGTCAGAATGCCCGCCGAAAAGTCAACTTCTGCTGAAATCTACGAGGTATAGATAAGCGCAACTATGAATATTTTCACAATCAATCAATTTTATTTCTTCATCGTACCAAAGATACACTTCAGGTTACGGCTTAAGAGGAGATGATAGAGAGTTAATTGGCGATACAAATTGCGCCTAGAAGCGTCTGCTGAGTTATTTGGCACGATTATCGCTGATGTAAAAAGTAGCAGTTTTTTAAAAGGACATCAATAGCTATTTAATAATAGCTGTATTCCTGCTGTCTGATCTTATAATGGTCATCCAATTATAAGATTTTGGATTGATTCTACAGACAAATTCTGCGAATTGTACCATCAAAGAATTGTTGGTCAATTATTACCAATAGTTTGCAATAGATACATTGCACAGTCAGCAAGGTGAAATTTCATGCTGACAAAACTTTGTAATATCTGCGTTTGGGACTTAATTCTACACACATTAAAATTAATGCTCAACAAACAACATACATTATTTGTTTGTACGACCTGCGCTACCCTGTGGCAAGATGGTAAGCGGATTGGTGAAAGTGGCGGACAGCAGTTATTACAACAACTTCAACAACTTACATTCGATTGGGAATTGCAAAATAAATTCTTCATTCAGGGAGTTGAATGCATGAGTGCTTGTAACCGTTCTTGTGTAATTGCCTTTGTTGCGTCAGGGAAACCAACTTATTTATTTGGTGATTTACCAAATGATAGTTGTGCATCTGCGGTACTGCAATGTGCCAGTCAATACTATGCTAAAAGTGATGGTTCACTGCCTTGGTCAGAACGACCTGAACCTCTAAGAAAAGAGATTCTAGCAAAGATTCCACCACAAAGTAAGTGGACGCAATTAAACATAAGTTGTTGTAATTGAAGACTGAGTGAAAAAGCTCTTGAGCAGAGGAATAGGGAAGCTATAGCCCACAATTATACTCAGCTTTGAACCTGATATTTTTGGTAAAAGTTAGCAGTTTCTAATTCATAGTGTGTAATTATCTAATCTTCAAAGGAATAAAAAGTAATGCAGATTCAAACCGCAACATTAGGCTATCCCCGTATTGGTAAAAATCGGGAAGTCAAAAAAGCATTAGAAGCATTTTGGAGTGGCAAGCTAGAGGCAGAATCGTTACTACAAACCGTGCGACAAGTTGAGGAATCTAACTGGAAAACTCAACTGGAAGCCGGAATTGACCGCATTGGTATTGGAGATACAACTCTCTACGACCATGTACTTGATTGGATATTTCGTTTTGGGCTAATTCCTCAAAGATTCCAGCAATTTAGTGGGTTAGAACGCTACTTTGCAATGGCGCGGGGTCAAGAAGGAATTCCAGCTTTGGAAATGACTAAGTGGTTCGATACTAATTACCACTATCTTGTCCCAGAAATTGCAACAGATATATTACCAGCCGATTTCAGTGACTTTATAGAAACTGTGTCTCGCGCTCAAAATATATTAGGTAAAAAAGCAGTTCCCATAGTCTTGGGGCCATGCACTCTACTACGTTTGAGCCGACTGGAATTAAATGTAGACGAGGCAGTATCAAAGCTATTGCCACTCTATGTTAACCTGCTTACAGAACTGAAGAATTTGGAAATAGCAGAAGTACAAATACATGAACCAGCACTGGTTTTCGGTGATGCTAATTCCTGGAAAGAACATTTTCAAACTGTCTATAATTCACTCTATACAGTAGGAATACCTTTGCATCTAGTTACTTATTTTGATGACTTGGGTGAAACCTACCCTTGGGTAATAGATTTACCAGTTGCTGCTATTAGCTTAGACTTTACACGCGGACGCAACTTAGAGTTAATTAAAACTCATGGTTTCCCACAAAATAAGCGACTAGGAGTAGGGATTATAGACGCAAGAAATATCTGGCAAGTTCGTCCAGAGAAAGTTATTCCCGTGTTACAAGAGATTGTAGAGACGTTACATGGAACATCTCTAGATATTCAACCATCCGCTTCCTTACAGTTCGTTCCCTATGATGCTAAACGAGAAAAACGATTACCATCACAGCTACGTAATGTCTTGAGTTTTGCCGAACAGAAACTTCAAGAAGTGGTTTTCTTGGCTCGAACTATAAAAGGTGACAACACTAAAACAGAGCAAGAATTTATTGAGTCAACCTGGAGTACATTCGAGGAGTTTAGTCCAGCCAATCAGTCGGTTAAAGAAAGACTCAAGACTCTGAAGATTGATGATTTTCAGCGTTCATTATCCTATGGATTGCGCCTAGATTCTCAAATTCCTCTGCCTCTGTTCCCAACAACTACAATTGGTTCTTTTCCCCAAACTTCTGAAGTTCGCCAACTCCGAGTCCGATATAAACGGGGTGAATTGAATCAGTCAGAATACGAAGCTGCAATTGATGTTCAAATTGCCGATAGCATTAAACTACAAGAGGAATTAGGATTAGATGTTTTAGTACACGGTGAATTTGAACGCACCGATATGGTGGAATTTTTTGGACAACAATTACCAGGTTTTGCTTTCACTGAAAACGGCTGGGTGCAAAGCTACGGTAGCCGTTATGTTCGTCCACCAATTATTTACGGTGATGTGGTTCGCACTACACCAATGACGGTACGTGAGTTTAAAGTAGCTCAATCATTGACTGAAAAACCTGTAAAAGGGATGTTAACTGGCCCTGTAACTATCTTAAATTGGTCTTACCCCCGAACGGATATTTCTCGTCAAGAACAAGCTTTCCAAATTGCTTTAGCACTGCGAGATGAAGTAGCAGATTTGGAAGTTGCTGGTGCAAAAGTAATTCAAGTCGATGAACCAGCACTACGTGAGGGTTTACCTCTAAAGCCTCAACGATGGAGTGAATATCTTTCTTGGGCTGTGGATGCATTTCGGTTGGCGACAGCAGTAGCCCAACCCCAAACCCAAATTCATACTCATATGTGTTATTGCGAATTTGGTGACATTATCAAAGATATTGAACGGTTAGATGCTGATGTGATTTCGATTGAAAATAGTCGCAGCAATAATCAAACTTTGCGAGAAATCACAGAAGCTGGCTATTCACATCAAGTTGGTAATGGAGTTTATGATATCCATAGTCCTGTTGTGCCGACAGCTGAACAGATTTTACAGCAATTGCGGACTGGAGTTGCTAATTTACCCGTAAAACAAATTTGGGTGAATCCAGATTGTGGTTTGAAAACTCGCCGTTGGGAGGAAGTAGTTCCATCAATTAAAAATATGATAGAAGCCGCGAAAATTTTACGAGAGGAAGTAAATACAACTGTGAAATAACAGTAAAAAGACTACAGAGATTAGCTTATAAGTGTCCCAAAGCTTGTGCAAGAGGCTGATTGTTGATTTCGACGATCGGGCCTCATTATCTACACAATTTATTTCTGTTATTTATCCATATTTTGGATTGGTATTTTTTGTCTTGGAGTTTAAAAAAATGATAACGACAGTAGAAACAATGGCAGCAATTGATGACAAACTATCAAAGCGATTTTTAGAACTCGATCCGGCCGGTTACTTTATTATTTACTTAGATCGGGAAGCAGGCTTAATTTGTGCAAAACATTTTACTAATGAAGTGAATGAGCAAGGATTGGCTGTCGACCCAGAAACCGGAAAACCCATCCCTGCAACTGTCAAAGTGGAACGACAACCAACTGCTCTCTTTACAGGAAGAACTGCAAAAGAAATTTGCATTCGACTGTTTGAGTCAACAAAACCTTTTCCAGTCAGCCGATTGGATCATGCAGCTTACTTAGGACGTGAATTTATGCGAGCAGAATTGGCTTTGGTGACAGGACAAGACTACGTACAGGATTAAGAGGTTGTTTGAAAAGTGGTTGGCTGTGATTTTAGGCACTAACCGATCCCCCCAAGCCCACGCCAGTCGCTCATGGGGGAAACCCCCAAAACCGCGCTGGCTCCCCTTAAAAAGGGGGGATCTAGAACGTTTTGTTACCGAGAAGAAAACTTTTCAAATATCCTCTAAAGCTAATCACCAACCAATTTTTGCACCAATAGATTCATGAGCTTCAAGTCGCCTGAGAACAAAGTCATCTCTCAAACCAGCAGCAGTCTCTGGATTAACTTGGATCGTAATCCAGTGTTTGCCTACAGTCGCAGAATTGTGCGGTATGGAGAGCAAATGTTTCTCAGGTTGTCCTGTAATCAAATCTTGATCATCAATATATCCAACAGGCGTTGGCAAAGGGGTTCCTGGTGTCCAGTCCCAGTAAATGGGATGCTTCTTGTTATCAAAAATCTCTACTTCAGTTGTAGTAATTACGAAAACAATAGGATCTGTTCCTTCAGAAACAAAAGTAACTGTGATAGGAATTTGTACAAGTAATCCAGCATACTGGGCATCCATGAATACGCCAGGGGTATCGCCAAGATGAAGCGCACCTGTCCAGACTATATAGTAAGGATAAGAACTAGACATCTAATTCTCCAATGTTAAAAACTGTGACCTAGCCTAACGTGTTAGCAATTATTTTGGCAGAAAATCTTGCCATTGGTATCTTTTATACACTTTTAGAAATCATCCCAACCTTCAATACTAGAGGACATAACATAACTGGTCACACTCGCCTCAAAAAAGTTTGCTTTTGTATTCGCTTCTTTCTTAGTATCTGAAAAACGCTCCAAGTGAACATAGGGACTTTTCTTGTAGATAGCTTCCCCAAACAATGGCTCTAAACCGATCGCCTTCAAGCGAACATTTGCCAGATATTTTGTGTAATGTTCTGTACTGTTGGCTGTAATGCCCAAAATATTATCTCCGACAATATGTCCTGTCCACTTGCATTCATACTCAACAGCAAGAGCAAACATTTCATAAATTTGTTCGCGGCTGTGGGGGAAAACTTGCATCGCTTCTGGAATCAATTTTTGATACAGCCGCACATGGGAAAGTTCATCTCGGTTAATCATTCTAAAGATATCGGCACTCCCAGACATCAGCATCCGTGAAGAGAGATTGTAGAAAAATATAAACCCGTTATAGAAGTACAATCCTTCTAATAAATAATCCGCCAACAGCGATACGAAATAATTCTCTGGTGTGGGGTTATCGACATACTTTTGGTATAGTCCAGCGATGAATTCACATCGTTCTTTGAGAATGCGATCGCTACGCCAAAAATCATAAACTTGTGTCCGGCGATCGCTCGGAATCACGGTCTCAATAATGTATTGATAAGACTGATTGTGCATTGCTTCCTGGGAAATTTGTTCTGCCATGCACAATGCAATTTCTGGTGCAGTGACACTGTTTTTAATATGAGGCACATTACAGGTTTGCACCGAATCGAGAAAGGTCAGATAACTGAGAATGCCATCAAATGCACGTCGTTCTCCAGGCGTGAGATTGACGTAATCTGTTACATCACTAGTAATGTCTATTTTTTCGGGAATCCAAAAGTTCTCGCGCATTTGACGGTAGAGAGACACAGCCCACGAGTAGCGAACATCATTTAATTGCATTAAGTTCGTAGTCTCTCCGAACCAGATCAAACGGTTTTGTGTATCATCATTTCCATTTGGATTGAAAACGGGATTAATCGGCATTAATGATTGTCTTGGTTGGTACATTTCAATTCTGTTTTGATTAGTTTTCACTTCTTTATTGGGCAATGGGTAATGCCTATCACCTATGCTTGATAACTGATACTTCTGGAGCGAGACGCTCCGCGTAGTTTGCTTCCCCATAGGGGTACGACTTCGCCCTTCTCTTTCAGAGACGCTTGCGCGAACGGCTGCGCTCAGGACAAGCTCAGTACAAGTAACTGTTTACTGTTGACTGGTATTCAGTTTGCACAAGCAACACATTGCTCGTTCGATTCTTTGAAACTGTCTTTTTGGACAGTGCGAATGTAGTAGATTGCTTTACAATCCGATTTCCAAGCCAGCATTAGGGTTTCAAAAATATCGATAGCTGTAAGACATCGCTCAGGTTCATCGGGGAAATAGATTCCAGCGTTCAAATTAAAGAGCAATTCCATCGAAATTCCTGTATCAATCCATTGTTGGATTGTAGCGATCGCTTTGACGACTTTTTTCTGATCTAGTGTCTTATTTTCGACATAGAACCATAAACAATCCCGAATGTAAGGCGGTGCGATGGGTACTGAACCCTTTGCCCACTTTTCATAGAAGAATTTGCTGTAAACAGGTAAGACACTGGCTGTACAACCTTGAACTAAAGATGAAGAAGTGTTGGGTGCGATCGCAGTAATATGTGAATTGCGAATCCCATATTGTTTGATATCTCGACTCAGTTGTAAAAAGCGTTCTGGAAGAAGAGCGTGTTGCTTAAACCAATCTACAGGTTTTGCTCCGATTAAATGTCCCTTGCTCCATTCACTTCCTGCAAAAGCAGGATACGCCCCGCGTTCCTTCGCTAATTCCATTGATGCTGCGGTGCAATAGTAACCGATGTCTTCAAATAAATCGCTGATTTCCTGAAGATGGGTGTAGGTGAGATGACGTTTTGCTAACCAGTCGGCTAATCCCATACAGCCCACTCCAATTGTGCGATATTTGGCGTTGTGGGTGGCACTAGCAGGAAACGGGGGTGAGGTGAGTTCAATGGTGTTATCTAATATACGTACTGCAATCTGACAAATTTCTGCTCGCTGTTCATCCTCTAAATTCGCAAGATTAATGCTGAGGAGATTACATGTATGTGCCTCTTCACCTGGTTTGACATTTGACCATGATTCTTGACACAAGTTTCCACTAGGAATATAACCTTCATGCTGATTGGGATTAGCTCGGTTGACAGTATCTTTGAACCATAGATAAGGCATCCCGGTTTCTAATTGGGTTCGCATCACCTGTTTGAATAGTAGACGAGCATTCACCCGTTTGTAGAGCGTAATTGATTTATCTAAACTGGCTTCAATTTGATTGAAAGCACGTTCAAATTCTTCACCCCATAATTGTGCTAGTTCAATCCCTAAACGAGTTCGCACCTCATATGGATCTACCAACGTCCATTCTGTATCTGCTTGCACTCTTCGCATAAATTCATCACTGACAATTAATTGCGGAAACACATCATAAGCTTTGCGTCGCGCGTCTCCATTCTCGGTTTGCATTTCCAAAAATTCGCTTATGTCTAAATGCCAAACATCTAGACTGACGGTGACAGCACCTGCTCTGCGTCCACCTTGATTGACGGCGATCGCTGTATCATTCAATAACTTAATCCAGGGAACAACACCACCAGAGGCGTTCTTCTTTCCCATCACCCAACTACCAGTAGCCCGAATCCGAGACAGATTCACGCCCACACCACCGCCATTTTTGGAAATCCGCGCTGCATCATGAATACTGCCAAAAATGCTTTCCAAATTGTCGTCCATTGCCGTAATGAAACAACTAGCAAGAGAACCATTGGGAATCCGTAAGTTCGCTAAAATCGGCGTTGCTAAAGATATTTGACGACGGGCGAGCGCTTCATAAAATCTCCGCGCCCAAGTTAAACGATTCTCTTGTGTTTCTACGGAGGCTATCAAGAGCGCACAAGTTAAAAATGCTTCTTGGGGTAACTCCTGAGCCAATAGATATCGCTTTGTCAGTAATACTGCTCCTGCATAATCATAGTCGGCATCCCAGTCGGGATCGATCCAAGTGTTGGCAATTTCTAATTCTTGTGGAGTGTAGATTAAGATGCGGCGATCGTATTCTCCCAAGAGAACTTTTGCTTTTACAGTCCGAGCATAGTAACCGTACTGATAGCCACGACTAACTTGAGTATCTTTCCACAAACTCCAAATATGTAATCGCCCTGCGACATACCGCCAATCAGGTTCTTCAGGACTGCACAAATCCAAGGCACAGCGAATTAAATTATCTTGAATTTCTCCTGTGGTGATACCGGGGCGCAATCGAGTTGTTAGATGTGCTTCTAAGGCAATGGGATTTGCTGAAAGTCCGCAACAAGCCCAATTAACTACTGTGCGAATTTTATTAATTTCTAACGGTGCCGTCGAACCATCACGACGAACAACATAGATATCCGTTGTGGAATCTTCAAAGAGTTTGGATGGAGCTTGCATACTGGATAAGTTGATGAATTGGAGAAAAATAATTGCCAGAATGGAAAAGAATTGTTAACTAGGTTTGGCAACACAAAAAATTGTCAACGTTATGTCACCAAACGCTGGCAATCCTAACAAGTTGTGAGGTTGAAAAATTGTTAGAAGAATTGTCCAATAAAAATCCAGAGCAAGTTTTGGTAAAGAATGAAACTTGCCCCGATTCATGACGAATGCCAGTATAGATCGACCATTGATTTTTACGCAAGCAAATCACAGTTGTGTTAATATGCAAAGGAATCTCGGTTTTGATGGGGAGCAGCCATCAGACGTAAGGGGGAAAGTCCGGTGTAAATCCGGCGCTGTCCCGCAGCTGTAATCAAGGTTTGCCTTGTGAGTCAGAATGCCCGCCGAAGTTGACTTGTAAATTTTCTACATCTGCGAGGCACGGATGGTTTATTACATAATGAGCGTCAACCCCAACTCTTGGAGACGCTACGCGAACGGGGAATTCCAAATTCCAAATTCCAAATTCCAAATTCCAATCTCCATAAACAAATTTAGGGGCTTGTATCCTGTCTGTTCTTTGGTCAGGTCTGATATTTTGAAAGCACCGCATATTAAAACGCTACAAATGGCGGCTTTCCACGAAATAGATAATTAAGTCTCGACTCCGCTCGACGTTAAAGCTGAGCGAAGCCGAAGCTTTAATATTAAATTTCGATTAGTAATTACTTTGTCAGTAGTCAGGTAATTATTTGAACTTAGAAATCTGAGCAATTTTCGACGAGATATTGCACTAACTTGAGAGTGCTGTATATGGTGTGCATATACTTCTTCTGTGTATTTTCGTTAAATTCTTACTCGGTTAATCATCATGCCGAAATTTTATCTTCACCGAGCTGGGAAGATTCCTACTGCTGTTCATCCTTTTGTCAAACAAACGGGTTTTAGAGAAGATAAGCAAAAACCCTTTCTAAATCCCAGGGAAATGATTCGAGGTTGGCAAAATATCGCAAGTTCAACGTATAGGAAGATTAACATTGCCATCGCTCGTCTAATTCGGGATAAACCATAAACACACCAAAATCTATCAACTGTTAGCTACATAAAAAGCTTTCACAACGATGTCAACTCTATTACTTTATTTTGTAATTGGTTCTGTTCTAGTTTTACTAATTGGAATTGCGGTTTATTTCCTAACTGCTCGTAAGTATCAATCCTCAGCCACAGTCGCTAATTCCTACGATCAATGGACTACTGACGGCATTCTAGAGTTTTACTGGGGAGAACACATTCACCTCGGTCACTACGGTTCACCGCCACGACGGAAGGATTTTTTGGCTGCTAAATCTGACTTTGTACATGAAATGGTTAAATGGGGTGGTTTAGATCGATTACCTCCTGGTACTACCGTCTTAGATGTTGGCTGTGGTATTGGGGGCAGTAGTCGGATTTTAGCGCAAGACTACGGGTTTGCTGTCACAGGGATTACGATCAGCCCACAGCAGGTGAAACGCGCCCAGGAACTAACACCCCAAGGGCTAAACGCCCAGTTTGCGGTCGATGATGCGATGGCGTTGTCGTTTCCAGATGCCAGTTTTGATGTAGTCTGGTCAATCGAAGCAGGCCCCCATATGCCTGATAAAGCTGTTTTTGCCAGAGAATTAATGCGGGTGCTGAAACCTGGTGGAGTTTTGGTTGTAGCTGACTGGAATCAGAGGGATGACCGCCAAAAGCCGCTAAGTTTCTGGGAGAAACCAGTGATGCGACAACTCCTAGATCAGTGGTCTCATCCAGCTTTTTCTAGCATTGAGGGCTTTTCTGAGCTTTTGGCAGCTACAGGATTAGTGGAAGGGGATGTAATTACGGCAGACTGGACGCAAGAAACCCTTCCTTCTTGGTTAGATTCTATCTGGCAAGGGGTGCTTCGACCAAGCGGATTCCTACGTTTTGGACTGTCTGGTTTCATCAAGTCTGTGCGCGAAGTGCCAACGTTTTTGCTGATGCGTTTGGCGTTTGGTGTAGGACTGTGCCGATTTGGAATGTTCCGCGCTGTGCGCTCTGCTGAAAGCAGCAGCGCTTCCGCAGAGCGGACGCTTACGCGAACGCTATCGCACTCACGTACAGAATTGATGGATAGAAACCTTGTTAAGGGAACTTCCTCAAGCTTAGTTGGGTAGCAATCGCATGACGATTAATTTTGAGTTCCCAGCAATTACCCCATCGCCAAAGATGGATTTGGCGAACTGCGATGTAGTTATTGTCGGCGGCGGTATTTCGGGTTTGACGCTAGCCTGTGGACTGCAATCGTCAGGTTTGCGAATTTTAGTAGTGGAAGCACAACAACAGCAGCAAGCAACAGAGCGAGCGCGAGCTTATGCCCTGTCGCCAATGACGAGCAAAATTTTTCGTGATTTAGGGCTGTGGTCGCAAATTGCGCCAAAAATTAGCCATTTTTCACGGGTGTTACTGTCGGACGCAGACTATCCTCACCGAGTCGAGTTTTGCCCAAAGGATTTGGGAGAAGCAGCAGTTTACTACTGTGGTGAGCATGGGGTACTGATGGCGGCACTCCAGCAACGAGTGGCAACAGCAGCCAACATTACCTGCTGGTATGAGACTCAAGTGGTTGACGTGCGCTATGGAGCCGAAACCGCAGAGGTGGTGCTAGAGAATTCTCAGGGTCAACAACGGTTGCGATCGCAGTTGGTGGTGGCTGCTGATGGCATCAACTCGCAAATTCGCTCTTCTGCTGGCATCGAAACTAACGGCTGGGCTTACTGGCAATCGTGTATCACAGCTTTCGTTGCTCCAGAGCGACCGCACCAGAATATCGGCTACGAGTGTTTTTGGCCTAGCGGCCCTTTTGCAATTTTGCCCTTACCCGATCGTCGCTGTCAAATTGTCTGGATTGCCCCCCACGCAGAGGCTCAAGCAATAATTGGTCTGCCTCCCGACCAGTTTATGACCGAACTACGACGACGCTACGGCGAACAAATGGGGAAACTAACTTTGTTGAGCCAACCCTTAGTGTTTCCGGCACGATTGATGCAGAGCCGTCGCTATTGCCAACCACGCTTGGCGTTGCTGGGGGATGCTGCCCACTGCTGTCATCCGGTGGGCGGTCAGGGGGGCTAAACATGGGTATTCGTGATGCGGCTGCCCTAGCCCAAGTGCTGCAAACGGCACAACAACACAAACAAGACCTGGGTTCTCTGGCAGTGCTAAAACGCTACGATCACTGGCAACGCTATGAAAACTGGGTGGTGCTTGCCTTTACCGATATTCTCAACCGCAGCTTTTCTAATCAATGGCTACCAATGGTGAAACTGCGGCGGCTAATACTACGGCTGATAATTTACTGGTCTTTCCCACGAAGGCTACTGCTGCGACTGATGACCGGGCTGTGGGGTCGCCAGCCACAACTTGACCACTCATCCTTGGCGGTGTTGCAGAACATAAATATTTGAATTTTAACCTGGCAACACTGCATGATATTTGCGCTTACAACTTCTTTCTTGCGATCGCTCCCTTAATCAACAAACAACGTATTTTATATGCAAAAAATACCCGTCACAGTCATTACAGGATTTCTCGGCGCAGGCAAAACGACGTTAATTCGTCACTTACTGCAAAATAATGAAGGACGACGCATTGCTGTTTTAGTAAATGAATTTGGTGAAATCGGAATTGATGGCGAACTATTGCGCTCATGTCGAGTTTGTGATGATGAAGAAGACCACGAACATGATGACGGCATTAATGCAGTGCAACTACTACTAGACCAAGCATTTGAACCGTCTGTCTTGGTTAAACGCTTACAAACATTGGTGCAACAGCAAGAAATTTATCGAATTAAGGGATTTGTAGCAGTTCCGAATAAAGCCATGCGTTTAGTATTACAGGGTGTCGGTAATCGATTTGATTACTTTTACGACCGGACTTGGCAAAACAGCGAACTCCGTCAAACGCGATTAGTGTTAATTGGTCGGGAACTAGATCGAGTTCGCATTGAATCATTGGTATTGGGGGAGGAAGTCAATGCGACCATCCAATAGTTTGTGGCAAGGAAATTTCGGCTACTGGCAAAACAACTTTATCCATAACAATATATTAGTAATTGGTTACACAGGATGGAAGGGATTTCAGTCATTTGGGCGGGGAGTTGTTATTTGTGATGTCGATACTAAAGTTACTCACTCGACAATTACAAGTCTTGATATAGTTCCCTTCACCCTGCAATTTCTCCCTTCCAATCTGATTGAGTTTTACTTGCGTTCGTTTCAGGATGGCGGATTTATATCACAATCAATGTGTTCATCTATGATTTCATCAATTTTACCCTCAGTTGCAACATACAATCCCTATCAAGACATTCTTTTGGTGCTAAAGGCTGAACATCAGATTGAAGTTAATTTTCTACACAAACTAAAAATTACTCCACCCGATTGCTATGCACAAGTTTACAAGCGTTGGTCAGAATTTCAACCAAGCCTAATGCCCTAGAAAATACACAGTAATTTTAAAAGTAGGAGTATAATCGATTGCTATCTCTCTGCCAAGTAGTTATTAAATATATAAAAACAGGAAAAATCTCCTGTTTGGGTATCAACTTAATAGAAGAAATACAAGGTAAAAAATTCCGCATTCCCCTACTAAGCCGAGAGAAAATTAACTTTAATTGCCAACCTACTTCTAGGACAATTGCATGAATAAATTTCTGACAAATTTAACAACTAAATCCGCAGCTTTGATGTCTCTAGCTTCATTGGTCATGACCAATAAAGTGACCACAGCTGGTGAACCAGTAAATCCCCAACCAGTAGACCGTCCTGATGCTGCTACTACCCCAGTATCAGCATCAGACCAAAGAGCTTGTGTCAGACATCCGAAACTCGGTAAATTTTTCTGCGCTCACGCTGAACAATTATCTCATTTGCAAAAAGGCGTAGCAGAGATTGATGTTACTGCTGATGACAGTGAAAAGGCTCTGCTTGGGGTTACAGATGCAGAAAGTGATGCTGCTGTAGCTATGTTTGGTTGTGATTGTGCTGCATCGATAAATTGTTTACGCCGCTTGCGGAATAGCCTCCCGTAGAATCTATTTTCCTAAGTTTTTCATCTTGGGAAAAGCAGGGGATAGGAGGAAAATTATTTCTTTTTCCCCTCACTATTTTACAGATTTATGCTCGGAAATGTAAGGTGCAATAAATTGTTTATATAAAGCCTAAATAATATGAAACTATGAAACGTCGTGATTTTATTACTTGTTTTGGTTTAGGTTATGTAGCAAGTAGCTTACCTGCAAAAGTTGTAGCTTCTGCTCCAGAAACTACAGCAATGTCATCAACTTCTGGAGATTGGCAACCAGTAGGAACAGTTGCCGAATTGGATAAAACTGGTCAGCTATTAAATGAAAACTCACCTGTTGGTTCTGTATTAGTAATTGGTACTTCTAAAAGCAAAAATCTAGTGGCTGTGAACCCTACCTGCACTCACATGGGTTGCACCGTAGAGTGGCTTGCAGAAGAAAAGATATTTTTATGCCCTTGTCATGCTTCCGAATTTGCTGCCAATGGCAATGTACAAATGGGGCCAGCTACAAAACCACTATCAAATTACGAGACAAAAATAGAAGGCAATTTAGTTATTGTGAAACGTAATTCATAATTTGTAATTAATAATCTCAGGCTTGATTTGGGGCTTTAAGTGTTCACTAAAATTATTATGTGGTAATTTGCAAGTAGTAATACCATAGTTAATCAAACGACAAAATTAACACACTGATATTGCTGGGAATATTAAGCATGAATTTGTCACTGTTTCTACCAATTTATAAATGCAAAAACCAAAACTAATAAATATTCCCAAAGCGACTCGTTACCAAAATGCGGCGATAGATTATTACATGGGACTTACAAATTCCTCCTATCTCCATTACGGGTATTGGGAGCCACTACCTACTGTGGGTGAGGAATTGACTCTAACTCGTCTGCATGCGGCTCAAGAAGCTTATGCAGCCAAGCTTTTTAGTTTTATTCCAGAGGGTGTAAAAACTGTGCTGGATGTCGGCTGCGGGATTGGTGGGAATGCAGTGTATTTACGCGATCGCGGTTTCATTGTTGAGGGACTAGCACCTGACACACTCCAGCAAGAAAAGTTTATCAAGAATACCAACTCTCAAGTACCTTTCTATTTAACCAGATTTGAAGATTTTCACGCCTCAAACTCCTACGATCTAGTTCTGTTCAGCGAAAGCAGCCAATATATTGCTGTTGACGATTTAGCCGAAGGTGCAGCTCGTTTACTGGATAGTGGTGGCTACCTGCTGCTTGCCGATATGATGCGTTCTCATGCTGAATACCAAAAGGGTATCTTTTCCAATTGTCATGTCGCCAGTGAACTCCAAGCAGCTTTAATAAAAGCTGGGTTCGAGTTAGTCAAGACTGAGGACATCTCCACCCATATTGCGCCAACGATTGATTTGTGTGTTGAGAAATTCTGTACTTTTGGACTGACTACAGTTAAATATATTGCAGATGTCGTAGCGATCGCACTTCCACCACTATACTCACTCGGATGTTGGGCATTTAAGCGTTGGCTAGAAAAGCCAATTGCTGAAGGGTTAGCAGCACGCGATATTTTTGAAAACCATCTGTGTTATTCTATCCAACTTTGGCAGTTATCTAAAGGAGTTTAATTGAAGATGACCACAGAAATAAACACTCAAGATTGGCAACAAACTTTTATCGCCACTAATTTATTAGCAATCGGGTACAACGCTTGGGTTGGCTATTTAGGAGGAGAACGTGGTGTTGTAATTTGCAGTACCAATTCTCCGCATTTAAGTAGTGCTGGTGAAACATTTAAAGCCCATTTTATCCCGCGTAAAAATCTCGCAGCTTTCTTAAATGCTTGGTTAGCAGCACCCGATACCGTACTGCTGCAAAGACACTTCATGAATGCACATATTCTCGAAGCTGTAGATAAATATAATCCTCAAAAAGATGTTGTATTTTTGTTGCAATACGGTAATCAAGCTGCTTTTTTATATTTAACTAATTTACCAATTACACCACCGCAATGTTATCAAACTGTATGCAAAGAATGGGCAGAATTTCAACCTCAATACACCCTTTTAACAAGAACAAAAACACAATGAAACTCATCCAAAATTAAAAACAAGCTTTCTGTTTTTACCGTTTTTTTCAATTGCTACGTATAGAGCTTTAATAGCAAAGTTAAAGCGTTAAACTACCTCTTAGAAACGTAAGACACTTGACAAAATTCAATCTACGATGTACGAAAATTATCCTTCCCCTCTACTGATAGTTAGGGGATTTCTTTTATGGATTTTAGCAGTAGCAAAAGTATAATTAAAATTCAGTAAGTGATATGGAAAATCAAAATTATTATCGACTGAATTTACATATAGAGAGCAACTATGGTAATGTGACACATAAATGTCGGTTCTGATGGGGAGCAGCCATCAGGCGCAAGGGGGAAAGTTCGGTGTAAATCCGGCGCTGTCCCGCAGCTGTAATGAGACGAACATAACGTATCTCTAAGTCAGAATGCCCGCCGACTCACTCTAGACACAAAACATTTATCTGCGAGGTACAGATGATACACATAGTTAAATTATTTCATGGGTACAGATATCGACTTAAGAAAGTACCCTCTGCAAGTGTTACTACTTCGCTTCGCTGTTAGTAACGACACTCAGTTTTGGATTGTCCTATAGGAATTTGGGTATCCATCAGAAATACCACAGAGTCTTTTTTGTCATCCAAATAGTATCCAGGATGATTTAGGTACAGCAATGCATTTCAACAAGCTAATTTCAGCCTAAATCTCAAAACTCAATAGCACAAATCAATATCTGCATTTACTGAAAACGAGGAGTTTCATGTCCACTTCCCGTGTCGTTACTTGTTGTGAGTTTTTCTCAAAAATCTTCGTTTTTACCGCAATTTATGAGTTGGTCTGTGGAGGAGGTGTAGCTATTGCTAATCAAGTTGCACAAATATCTGAGTCTCCTAAGTACGAAGGTACTGCAAGAGACTTACAACCAGTTGCACAAATAACACCTGAAAATACCCCAACATCCATAGAAGAAAAAGAACCAGATATTGAACTAACAGTCATCGATAAGTTACTCAATGAACCTGTTTACTCACCCTTTCGTCGTGAAGGGACAGTGAAAGATTCCACCCGTCCGGTTTACGTGATTACTGGCGAAGAAATGGAAGCGCAGGGTGCAAAAACTGTCAGAGAAGCACTAAAATTCCTTCCTGGTATCTTGCCTGATGGTACAGTTGGCACAGAAGTAAACGCTTTAAGCGGTCAATTTATCCGAGGTTCTAACTCTGCACAAGTCTTGATTTTGCTTGATGGTAGACCAATTAACGAACTTGGTTCTGGTGGTTTTGACCTTTCAGAATTTACTACCAATATTGTTGAAAGAGTTGAAGTATTACCAGGTGGTGGTTCTACTCTTTATGGTTCTGATGCTATCGGTGGGGTGATTAATATTATCACTCGTCGTCCTACAGAAAAAGTGACGACACAAGCAGGTGTTAATTTTGGCGCGTATGGGTTAAATCAGCAGACTATCAATAGTAGCGGAAAAATAGGAAATATTGGTTGGGTTGTAGGTTATAACCGTACCCAAGCAGAAAATAACTACCCTTTTTCCATCCCAGAAGCTAACTTTGAGGGAACTAGAGAAAATAATGATGTTCTCTACAACAACTTTAATATCAAGTTGAAGGCGGATTTAGGTTCTCGTAATACCCTTACCCTCTCTACTCTGTATTTAGGTAAAGACCAAGGAGTACCAGGAGGAGTCCCCATTCCCGAACCATTATTTGGTCAAGGTTATTTTAACTCGTTGACTGATAGCGATCGCAAATACACAGACCAAGTTCTCACTGATTTAACCTGGAACTCAAAATTAGGAAGTGGGAATCATTCGCTGCTAACAGCAAGAGTTTATGCAGATTTCCTCAACACTCGTTTTGATAGTCGCAATTCATCCCAAGCACGATATGATAACAGGCAAGCTTCTTATGGATTGCAAGCACAACACAGTTGGAAATTTGCTGATAATCAAACTTTAGTTTACGGCTTTGATTACCGCAATGTCTCAGCTACTAACAGTACATTCGACTTTTCTGTTGATACAAAAACAGTCACTTACGACGATAGTATTAGTCAAGGAGCGCTATTTGCTAGATATGAAATTAACTTTACCCCTAGTTTCACTGCCAACTTAGGTTTACGCCAGGATTTTAGTAGCCTGACAAATGGCTCTTTTACATCACCGAGTATCGGAACAAAATTTGTACTTACAGATTCTACCACCCTGAGAGCTAATTATATCAAGAATTTCCGTGCGCCGAATCTTTTCAGCTTATATGCAAATGGTGGTACTTACGTTGGTAATCCTAATCTTCGTCCAGAAAAAGGCGATAGTTATGATATCGGAATTGACCAAAAATTAGGCAATTTTGGTCTGTTGCGCTTGACATATTTCAACAACACAATATCAGATTTAATCGCTTATAACTTTGCTGTTCCGGTAGCTACTTATGAAAATATTGGTAAGGTTCGCACTACAGGAATTGAAGCAGTTTTGAATTTGCAGCTAGCTAAGAATGTCTACGCCTTTGTTGGTTACACAGCAAACGAACCGCAGATTTTAAAAAGTACAAACTCTACCGAAGTTGATAAAGAATTACGGTTTGCTGGTGCAGACAGTTTAAATGCAGGACTTTCTTATGAAACACCTGGAGGTTTATATGCTGGAATACTAATGCAGTAAGGATTCAGGTCTAATATTTAAGAAGCAGTGATGGGCGAGACAGATAGCTA
>NZ_JAVRCI010000030.1:0-72553 GCF_034530835.1 Nostoc sp. DedQUE12b
CGAGTATTTGAACCGGATGAATCCACCTTTGATCTCCGTTAACGAGTATTTGAACCGGATGAATCCACCTTTGATCTCCGTTAACGAGTATTTGAACTGGATGAATCCACCTCTACAAGTTTCGTGGTTAGAGTAGCATAGCTGTGCTGCTCTACAACGATGAGAACATTTACTTATTCTGCTGTTCTAAGATTTTGTGTTGGCTATTCCCACACATCTATATAATAAGAAAACAGTCGCGATGAGCGATAACTATATTTTGAAACGTATATGTGCATACAGACAGCAAATCCTAAAAGAAAATAAAGAAACCTGTTTTTCGCCTATCCAACTAATAAGATATTAATAGTAATAGGATATACAGAAAATAGATTTATAAGCTTACCAAATTCATATTTGAGTGCATCTGAGTACAGCTTAATATATTGCAAAATATCTTGATAAAATCTTAGCAAATGCTTACGGGTAAAGTTTCTTGTAGCATGAACATAAATTCTTAACCCCTGCCCCAAAAATACTAGTACCCCCATCATTAAATACTAGTGCCCCTACCCCAAGATAAATTTTAAGTTTATCTAGAGTCGGGGTTTTGGCGTTTGAGTACAACCTTAATCAATCCAATAAATCCAATCAGCATTGGGTTTTCTATCGAGTTGAAAGTCACCTGATATAAGCATAAAAATAGCAGATGACTCTTTTACCAGATAGACATTACCGATGCAACAGTCTTTAGACAGTATTAGCGATCCCCCAAGTACCAAAACGCAGGATTCTGCCCGTATATCCATGCTGAAAAATTTACTCTCTGGCGTTTTTTTTGAGCCATTATTGAGTGATTTTCGCATTATTTTTGAGCGCGATCCCGCAGCACGTAATTGGCTAGAAGTGGTGTTTTGCTACCCTGGATTGCACGCACTATGTTTGCATCGTCTTGCTCACTGGTTACATTGTCGAGGAGTCGGTTTTATCCCCCGTTTAATTTCTCATTTGGGGCGATTTTTGACAGGAATTGAAATTCACCCAGGTGCAGAGATTGGCGAGGGCGTGTTTATCGACCACGGAATGGGTGTAGTCATTGGCGAAACTGCGATCGTCGGCGACTATACACTGATTTATCAGGGCGTTACCCTTGGTGGAACTGGTAAAGAAACTGGTAAGCGTCATCCCACAGTCGGCAAAAATGCAGTGATTGGGGCGGGTGCGAAAGTTTTAGGTAATCTGCAAATTGGCGATCGCGTCCGTATTGGCGCAGGTTCCGTTGTCTTGCAGAATGTCCCCAGCGATCGCACAGTTGTGGGAATCCCCGGCCGAATCATTTCTCGGAACGAAAGCGCCAGCCTTTCTCCTTTAGAACATGGAAAGCTACCCGATGTGGAAGCAACCGTGATTCGTTCTTTGCTCTCGCGCATTGAAGAACTCGAAAAACAACTGCAAACTTTACAAGTCAAGAGTCATTAGTCATTAGTCATTGGTCATTGGTCATTAGTCATTAGTCATTAGCAAAGGACAAGCGACAAATGACAAAGAACAACCGACAAAGGACAAAGGACAACTGACAAAGGACAAATGACAAATGACAAATCACGTTTTGCAGATTCCTTTGAGCGATCGCTGGCGAATCTATTACCGTTTGCAAGAGTTAAAAATTAATTGCTCTTGTCCCCCTGATGGTTCTTTACGAGTGCAAGTGAACAATTTGCTCGAAGTAATTCTAATTCGTAGTACAGTTATGCAACTTCTCGCTTCTCGTCACGAATTATTAGAATGGCTAGAGCGTTGCTGGCATTACAGTGATGAGTCATGATTCTTTCAAAAAGACCTAATTTAGGCACGATTAATCTTGAATTCATGACGCAAGTACTGGACTTCATCCTTTTTGTTCATAGATGCACAAAGCTCAAATAGGTTTAGAGTTTGAAGCTACTGTCCGCTAGCAGAATTTGTTGCAGACTGAGATGGATTAGATGGGGTTTAGATTTCGTTGGGTCTACTTAATCTGAAACTTCCCTGACATATAGCAACAATTAAAAAGGCGAAATTCCCAAATATAAATTGGAGTTTCTGATTTTTAATCTTTTCCCAAATTAAGACATTGAAAGTTCAATTATGGCGACTCGGAACAGAGATATAAAACTACTCAATTTTTTGCACAATGAACTTGAACTTTCAAATGCCGATATTGCTGTAGCTCTGCGACACCGTGAATTAGAAAATGGCCCGTTACCGATGCTCCTTTGGCAGTATGGTTTCGTTGACTTGGAGCAGCTAGGAAAAATTTTTGATTGGCTAGCAGACCAAAGTTAGCGAATTTGCACCTCTTAGTGTTGAGTACCATTACCTGCCTAAATTACACCAAAATGCACTAGAAAAGTGAGGTTACGAAGATGATTACATCCTTAATTGCTGGCTTCTGTGTATTACTTTGTTCGGGATTTGCTAATAGTTATATTAGTTCATTGCTACTCGAAGACATTTCAACTGACATCGGTAAAAACGATTAGTAATTTATACATTGTTTTAGTTCCCTGCCATACAGATGTGATGCTAATAATGGGGCAATAATTAAGGATCATGTATCCTACATTATGAATTGTGATATTTTTAGCATTTACCATCACGAGGGATTGTAGAGGGAAAGGATATTAAGAATACTTCCAAGAGAGGGATATTTGCAATGAATCAAATCATAATTAATGACACTACATTACGTGATGGGGAACAAGCAGCAGGTGTTGCCTTTACTCTACAAGAAAAAGTAGCGATCGCGAAGTTTCTCGATGCTATTGGTATACCGGAATTAGAAGTGGGTATACCGGCAATGGGTGACGAAGAAACGCGTGCGATCGCCGCAATTTCTAACTTGGGTTTACAAGCAAAACTCTTAGGCTGGAACCGGGCTGTCATCTCAGATATCAAGGCTTCCATTGCTTGTGGTTTGAATCGGGTGCATATTGCTATTCCCGTCTCTGGTATCCAAATTGCCACTAAATTTCATGGTCAGTGGCGAGTAAGTTTGCAAAAACTCAAAGACTCAATCCACTTCGCCCTTGATCAAGGTCTTTGGGTAGCAGTCGGTGGAGAAGATTCTTCTAGGGCTGATGAAAACTTCCTTTTAGATGTAGCACTTTATGCCCAAGAATGGGGTGCATCCCGCTTCCGCTTCTGCGACACTGTAGGAGTTCTCGACCCCTTTACCACCTACACCAAAGTCCAAAGGCTGGTTTCAGCGTTGACGATTCCCCTAGAAATCCACACGCATAACGATTTTGGTCTGGCAACTGCCAACGCTCTTGCGGGTATCAAAGCCGGAGCCTCATCAGTAAATACCACAGTCAACGGATTAGGTGAACGGGCAGGAAATGCAGCTTTAGAAGAAGTTGTCATGGCGATTAAACGCATCTACGGCGTTAATTTGGGCATTGACACACCCAGTTTGCTGGAACTGTCTCAACTAGTTGCAGCCGCATCAGGAGCTAGCGTACCACCTTGGAAAGCGATCGTTGGCGAAAATACCTTTGCTCACGAATCTGGCATCCATGCTCACGGGGTATTGCAAAATCCCATCACCTATGAACCATTTGCACCCGAAGAGGTGGGTTGGGAACGGCGTTTAGTAGTAGGTAAACATTCTGGACGGCATTTAGTTGCTAACTTGCTAGAACAGCATGGAATTTTCTTAAACCCCCAAGAAACCCAATCTGTTTTAGACGCAGTGCGCCATCAATCGGTACAGAAAAAACGCAGTTTGACGACAGAAGAATTGTTGAATTTGGTCAGAGAACAGAGGTACTCTCATGCAACGTGATGAATTAGAACTGAACTTGCCACCCGCTTTTGAAATTGGTGAAAAAGTCAGAGTTCGGAAACTGCTAAAAAACGATGGTACCTTTCCCGGTAAGGAAGTCGGCCAAGTTTTAGTCAACAAAGGAGATATCGGTTACATAGCGAGTATAGGCACATATTTGCAGACTTCCTATATATATGCTGTGCATTTCTTAGAAACAGGGTTTGTCGTCGGCTGCAAGAAAAAAGAACTAGAATCGGTTGAGGAATCTCATGAAAGTAATGCTACGGATGAATGATGCCGGCACTTTAGTAGTTTACGTTGCGAAAAAAGACCTGGAAGAAGAAGTCGTCAAACAAACCGATGGAAGTGATGGCAAGATTCTCACCCTAGCAAATGGTTGGGAATTAGAATTTCGTGAATTGCCAGACACAGCAAATTTACCTCAAACAGTAGAAGCTAAACGCCTAGCTTAAAAACAGTTAGGAGTTAAGAGTTATGAGTTGGAAGTTAAGAGTTATCAGTTAAGAGTTATGAATTATTAACTCTTAGCTCCTCATTTTTAACTCCTCACTCCTAACTCCTCACTCCTAACTCCTCGCTTTAACTCCCCACTCCTAAATTTTTATCAATCATGGGTAACAAGTATTTGACGTTATCAGAATTGAATCTTGAGGGACAGTTACTAGGTTTTGTTGGTGGTGAACCAGGAAAATATAAATACTTGCAATTGGCAGTTCCATCTGGAAATGTAGATGTTAAACTGCCTAAAGAGTTACGCCGTTTACTAAGTTCATCCTTAGTTCCTGGTCAGCAAATTCGCATTTGTGGTCATAGTAAAATAGACTCGCGCACAAGTAAAATTAAAATTAAAGCCTATAAGGTGACACCAATCAGTACTTGTCCAAAACAAGATTTACCACCTCAAACCAAAGCGAGGATTATGGTATGTCAAAAGGGCGGTTGCCTGAAACGTGGCGGTAAAGGGTTATTATCAGAATTAGAAAAAACTTTGTGCGATCGCGGTTTATTAGACAAAGTTACTATTGAACATACAAGTTGCCAAAAATGCTGTGGTAGCGCTCCCAACTGTGTTTTACAGCTTGGTAAAAAGAAATACAAGAATATTCATCCTGACGCGATCGCATCTTTGCTAGAAAGTCACTTAACAGAGTAATAATCTTCTCTAGCTATTCTTCAAATAATACGCAAGTTTGTAGGGGTAAAATATTTACCCCTATTTGTTGTAAGTATCGTCTATATAGCACCCTTGTCAAACTGCGAGCGGCTAAGTTATAACTGCTGCACTGCTAGTAGTACCCAATACAAACAGAACTTATAAAAATTTTCAGTAGTCATGTTCCATCAGGACTACAAGCTTAATTATTGTGTGTAACTTTTTTGGAATTACCTTAAATATTTAAAAATAAATGTCTTTGTTCACGAATTTACTCAATCTGCATTCAGGAAACAAACCGCGTGAAGATTTTTTTACTGAGATTGTTGCTTATTTTTTCTCCTTGAATAAAGATATTTTAATTGATTGGCTAAAACATCACTCAATCATTAGTGATGATAATTATTCCAGCGTCAAGATTTCAACTCAACAAGAACATCAAGCTCTGGCGAGCCATACTGAGGATAGTAGACTTGATATTGTGGTTGAACTTTCAACTGGTTTAAATACAGATGTAATATTTATTGAATCAAAAATTGGTGCAAAGGATGGAAATAATGCTTTAAAAAAATATGCTGATATCTTGAGTAATTTATCAAATATCAGACATCGAATTTTAATTTACATCACCCGTGATTATGACCCAAAAGAAGAAAGCAAACAATATGATTGTGATCCAAAACCAGCAATCAAAGAGTATTGCCTTGAGTTATCACCCAAGATTAATTTTTTCCAACTGAGGTGGTATCAGTTTTATAGCTTCTTAAAAGAACACGCGTCTGATATCTTAGCTCAAGAAATATTAATTTTTATGAGGAATAACAGAATGTCTCACACTAATCAATTTTCATCAGTTGACTTATTGACAATGGTGAATTATAACAAAACTCTCCTTCTTATGGAGTCAACTCTCAGTGAAGAAGTACAGCAAGAATTCAAGCTAGCTTTTGGAGGTGTTATCAAAGGTGCAGCAAGTAGGACTCAATGGAAATGGGACGAAAGATATATTATTTACACCCACTTTTCTCCCTCAACATGGGACTTATGGTGTGGTCTTGGATACTTTGGTTTAAATCCAAGTAATTTAACTGATTATCCATATTTAGGTATATTTTTGCAGGTTTCTCCTAAGTTTGGACAACGCCCAAAAATTATTGAATCTATGCAAAAAATAATTAACGATAAACCCAATCTATGGACTCCTAGTAATTTAAAAGTTTTGCCAGCATGGTCAGGTATATTTTATCGAAAAAGCTTAAAAGATTTTTTATCTGAAGAAAATCACGTATCTGCTATTAAATTATTTTTCCAAGAGTCAATAAAGGAATTAAAAACGGTTCAGGAACAATATTTTGATTTTCCTTGGAAGGGTGTAAGTATAGAAACAGTTACAGAAACTGATAAAGAAGAAGACCTAGACACCTCACCATCTTCCATCGCAGAAGTTTAATCAGTTACAGACAGCTATATTAAGATAAAAATAACTCTGCATTCTCGTATTTGTTATGACCCTTACCACTGCTAAACGCTTTACTATAGCTGAATATCACCGTCTAGCTGAACTCGGCTTCTTTGGGGAGAATGACCGAGTTGAGCTAATTAAGGGTGAAATAATCCAGATGGCAGCAAAAGGTACACCGCACTCTGTTTGTGAAACACGCCTAGAGCGAGAATTATATAAGTTAGTAGGCGATCGCGCAAGTTAATTTATATGCCAAATGAATCAGTTAATCTGCCATGTTTCCCTGATTTAGTTATGAATTTATCCAAGGTATTTTCAGGTTGACGTACCAAGGTCGATTAAACTAAATCCTCTTTCATAAACTAAACCAAGGCACAGTAAAGTTTCCAGAAAGAAGAGTGAGAAATTCTCAGAACATTTTGTAAAAATATTTGTTCACGAACCGATAATATAATCTCTACTTTTGCATTAGTTACCTGAGCAAACTCTATGTTTGTCGTTTCTTCGACTTCAGGGAGTAAATGTGCAACACCAAATAGTTTTCCCAAAGGAGATGTTTTTAGAAAAGCTTGCCGTTGGGCGTGAGTCATCATCTCACTTGAGCCTACTCTTATTTCATCACTGCTCATATAGCTTTGCTTCTCCCCATTGACTTTCGTGTAGCTGACAGAATTTTGCTGCTGCTGTTCGTGAAAATCTGAAGCCATATAACTCTTCTCTAGGAGTGCTACGTGCGAAGCCAAGATATTCCATCTGCACTTTATCTCTATAGTATGACACAGCTGTATCTAGAGCTTCCAGAATAACTAGCGGCTCGTCTGCTTGTGTTTGACAAAATTCCAGACCTACCTTGGTTGCATACCAGATTAACCATTTGCCGATTGGTTCAATTAACCGTTCAGCTACATCTCCTCGACTTGTAGGATGGGCTTCTATATGTTCTATTTCTATAAAACGGGGATATCCAGGATAGGGATAAAGACCATATTGCACTAATCCCCAAACTTTGCCCTTATAAACGAGTTTGACTATGTTTTGGCATTCAAAACTAGTATTTTTCCAGAAGTTTAACCAGCTACAGAACCAATCGTTTGGCATATCGTTTTCTCTAGCTGGGGAAAGAAAAGCTATTTCTTCAACCGTCGATTGAATTCGGACTTTTACCTGATAGGAACCAATGATAGTCAATTAAGTTTTACAACCTTTTAGTAGGAATCTTGCATATTCAAAGATTCTAAAGCACCTACTAAATAATATAAAACAATGAGCATATAAGTTTCATATTTTTCAAATCAATCCTTCCAAAGCGTGTTGCAAATCATTGGTCACCTCAGCAACAGCTTGTTTAGCACCCAAACGATTTTCCTTATACGCCGGGTAACGCTCAGAAATAGATATAGGTTCACCCACAGTAATTTTAACTTTTTGCTTACCCAATTGTGGACGCTGTCCACTTTTATCGCCTTTGATTTTAGCAATCATTTGCCATAAAATTAAAGTCGTCTCAGCAAACCTTTCTACCGTTGGATTTTCCCGAATATAATTACCAGAAACTGCGACAAAACTTTCTACTAACCGCATGTGCCACATCCGTGCATTCGCTTCTTCGGCAACGCGATCGCCTAAAGCTCTTTCAACAGCAGATACTCCTTTTACGTCCTTAAATTCTTCTCTAAATATATAATTCCAACCTGCTTGCTCTACTCGCCGACAACGGTCACTCAAACTACCTTTTGACTGCAAATTAAAATACTGTTCTGAGATTAACAGCGCTGCATTCAATAAAGCTTGCAAACGAAATGATAATGCTTCATTTCTATCAGCAATTTGCCCAGCAACAATCTTGGGATCTGGCAGTTTCTGATGATAAAACCGGGTGTAAAATTCTTCCATGAGCAAAAGTAAATGTTCTGCCAAAGTCAACAATCGAGGATAAAGCGACTCTATAGAAGCATTTTCTGGTGCATTTACAGGTAAACCACTAGCCGCTTCCAATTCACTTAAAAGATTAGCGATCGCATCCCAAGGAGCATCAACGTAACTATATTTAATCCCAACTGGTACAATTAGAACCTGTTGGTCGCGTCCAGCTTTGTGCAAATCTTCAGCACACCAAAAGCCTAATTGGGCAATACCAGGTTCTAGGGGGCTAATATTCTCTGATAAACCATTGGTTGCACCTTCTGGCGCAGCCGCCATCGGAAATTTCCCATTGGCGAACAAGTCACGCGCCGAACGTAACCCCGTCCAGTCAGCCTTACCTCGCTGAATCGGAGTACCACCTAAATGAGAAGCAATCCAGCCGACGTAGGAACCTGCCCATAGAGGAATGCCGCGATCGTAGATAAAATGAGCGTGAATGGGATGTTGTAGTGTTGTACCTTGCGATCGTGCTACCTTTGGCACGAGTTGAGACAGCAAGTAGGTCAAACAAAATGGATCGTCTGTTTTAGGATGGCGAAATGCCAGCATAAAACGGATCTTACCCTCCTGAAACTGGCGATAAAGATCCACCAGCACCTCTACGTTATCTGCTTCAATTTGGGTAATAGGTGTTTGCCAGTTTATCCAACTGGGTAGCAACAGATGGACAACTCGTAGAAATAAGGGGTTAAACGCCGGAGGAATAAATTCTAAGGGTGGCTGTGCTTGATAAATTACATCTGCCAAGGTAGTTTTCTCCTAAAGTTGCGATCAAAAAAGGCGGAAGGCTATAAGTAAAAATGAAAAATAAATAAGGCTGTATACTTTGTACTTCATCCTTAATACTTCATACTTTAGTTGACATAGAAATTAGCGATCAAAGAAAGGCTATAAACGATGCGACTGTCACAAATGTTATTCGTTACACTCCGGGACGATCCAGCTGATGCTGAGATTCCTAGCCATAAATTATTACTCCGTGCAGGCTACATTCGTCGCATCGGTAGTGGTCTTTATGCTTATTTGCCTTTAATGTGGCGGGTATTGCAAAAAGTTTCCCAGATTGTGCGGGAAGAAATGAACGCTACAGGCGCACAAGAATGTCTCCTACCACAATTACAACCATCTGATTTATGGAAAGAATCGGGACGCTGGGACACTTACACGAAAGCTGAGGGGATCATGTTTTCCCTAATTGACCGCCGCGAGCAACAATTAGGATTAGGCCCAACTCACGAAGAAGTAATCACAGCGATCGCTCGTGATATGATTCGCTCTTATCGCCAGCTACCACTAAATCTCTACCAAATTCAAACCAAATTCCGCGATGAAATTCGTCCCCGCTTTGGTTTAATGCGCGGACGAGAGTTTATCATGAAGGACGCCTATTCCTTCCATACCGATGAAGCTAGTCTTAAAGAAACTTACCAGGATATGTATAAAGCCTACAGCAATATCCTGCGGCGTTCTGGTTTAGCTTTTCGGGCAGTGGAAGCTGATTCTGGTGCAATTGGTGGTTCTGGTTCCACAGAATTTATGATTTTGGCGGAAGCTGGCGAAGACGAAGTTCTCTACACTGAGGATGGTAAATACGCCGCTAACGTAGAAAAGGCTGTTTCTTTACCAATTGACGCCGAAACCTCACGGTTTACAACCTATGAGAAACGCGATACACCTGGAACAGAGACGATTGAAAAGGTGTGTCAACTCCTCAACTGTTCTCCTACTCAATTGGTGAAAAATGTCCTTTATCAGACAGTTTATGATAATGGCGCAACAGTGTTAGTTCTGGTAAGCATTCGAGGCGATCAGGAAGTTAATGAAGTCAAATTGCAAAATGAACTGACCAAATTAGCTTCTGAATATGGCGCTAAAACTATTATTAGTTTGAATGTACCAAATGTAGAAGCCCAGCAAGCATGGACAACTAAATCTCTGCCTTTAGGCTACATTGCGCCAGATATCGCAGATGAGTATATTACTGCTAATAAACAGATCCATCCCAAGTTTTTGCGCTTGGTGGATCAAACAGCAGTTGATTTAAAAAACTTTGTTACAGGCGCAAATGAAACTGGCTATCACGTAGTTGGTGCTAATTGGAGTGAGCAATTTAAGTTACCAGAGCGAATAGTAGATATTCGTAAGTCAAGACCAGGCGATCGCGCCATCCATAACCCAGAACAAATCCTACAAAGCGCCCGTGGAATTGAAGCAGGTCACATCTTCCAATTAGGCACTAAATATTCCCAAGCGATGGGAGCAACTTATACCAATGAACAGGGTGAAGAAAAGCCGCTATTGATGGGTTGTTTTGGTGTAGGTGTATCGCGGTTAGCACAAGCTGCCGTAGAGCAATCTTACGATAAAGATGGGATTATTTGGCCAGTTGCGATCGCACCTTATCACGCGATTGTGACGATTCCTAACATTAAGGATGCTCAACAAATCGAAATCGCCCAAAAACTTTACACAGAACTCAATTCCAGGGGAATTGAAACTTTACTAGATGACCGTGATGAACGGGCGGGAGTGAAATTTAAAGATGCTGACTTGATTGGCATACCTTATAGAATTGTAACCGGACGCGCGATCGCTAATGGCAAAGTTGAAGTTGTAGAAAGAGCCACGCGTAACTCTCAAGAAATTGCCATTGATGAAGTAACAACAACACTCAAACAGTGGATTACGGAAGCAATAGAGGGGAGAGGGAAGTAGGGAGTAGAAAATTTTTCATCCAACCTAACTTTTCACCTCATCTAGAAAGTTCCACGAAAAACCTAACGCCCTTCCCAAAATGGTAAGGTGGAAAATTCAAAGTCTCTCTCCTTCTAGGAGAGAGATTCCAGATCCTGCAAAAAATTAGATTCTCCACTCCCCAAAATTTACATAATTTGGTAGGTGACGGATTAGAAGTAAAAATTCTAAAATTGAATGAGGGGCTTGCAAAATTAAAAGGCATTAAAGTCTCTTCCAGATTGTGAGAAACTCTTCAGTTACAAGTATCGTCGTTAACCAGGCTGCTCCTCACATAACTACCATATCAGCCCTCAGTTAGGAAGGTTTTGAACATGAAAGACCAACAAGGATCTAATCGTATTTCTTCAGGCGTAATTGCAGCGGTGTCAGCAGCAGTTGTAGCGGTGGGTGGCGGTGTAGCTTGGTTTACCACACAATCCGGCAATACTCCCACACCATCAAACCCTTCTGGCCGCATTGAACAGCCAGCACAGCCATCAACTAGGCAGCCAGCTAATGAGCAAACCCCCAACGTTTATTGGCTAAGATCAAACAACAAAAATGTTACTTTGGTTCCCCAGCCTGTTAGAGTCGCTTCTATTCGACCCAACCAGCCTTTAGAAGCAGCTTTCCAGAGTTTGTTAGCAGGCCCAACAGAAGGCACAGATTCTACAACCATCCCCAAAGGAACCAAACTGTTGGGGCTGAAGGCGGAAAATGATGAAGTTCACGTTAATTTATCTGAAGATTTTACCAGCGGTGGTGGTAGCACTTCAATGATGGGTCGCGTGGGACAAGTTGTTTACACTGCCACAACTTTAAATCCCAAAGCCAAAGTATACATTGACGTGAATGGCAAACCGTTGGATGTTTTAGGCGGTGAGGGTGTAGAGTTACAACAACCGCTAACTCGTGAACAGTTTCAGAAAAATTATCCACTTTAGTCATTAGTCATTGGTTTTTCACAAATGACAAATGACAACTGACAACTGACAAAAAACCTAACGTTTGCTATTTAACACACGAAAATTACGGGCTTGCTGCTCCAACCTTGTGGCGAGGCGATCGCAAACCCGATTACACAACTCAAAAATCATTTGATCTTCCACCCGGTAATAGGCGCAAGTTCCTTCACTGCGGCGGCTAAGGATACCTGCTTGCCACATTACCTTCAGGTGTTTTGACACATTTGCCTGAGAAGTCTGTGTTGCCTCTACCAACTCTTGCACGCATTTTTCTTCATCCCGTAATAAGTGTAGCAGCCGTAGGCGCATTGGCTCACTTAATAGGCTGAAGTATTCAGCTACTTGTTGCACCACTTCAGGTGGTAAAGGCAACGTTTGTTTCATCAGGGTTGACCCGCAAGGACTGAAAGTTTTAACAATGACTCACATCATACATACATTAATACTTAATCAGGGTTAATTCGCATCAAAGGTTGACCATATTCTACAGCGTCGCCATTTTGGAGGAGAATTTCCATCACCTGTCCAGAGACTTCGGCTTCGATTTCATTCATCAGCTTCATGGCTTCAATGATACAGACTGTTTGACCCTTGCGGACGCGATCGCCCACTTCCACAAATGCCGCTTCCCCAGGCGCAGGAGCGCGATAAAACGTTCCTACCATTGGGGAAGGCACTTCTACTAATCTCTGGTCAATGGTTGAGGGAGGATTTACTGATAACTGCATTTGTGTGCTAGTTCCAGTATTCTCAAATACACGAGATGTGGACACCTCCGTTACCTGACTTCCGCTCATCTGGTTTACTCCAGATGAACTTGATGTCAAGCCTGAACCTACCACACCGCCTAAAGTCCCTTGACCTACCGACAACATTTGATTGCTAATGCTCACAGCCTTACGGACTGTTAGCTCAAAATCATCGCTTTTGAGTATGACTTCTGCAATATCTGTTTGTGCGATAGTTGCCAGTAATTGGCGGATTTCATTAAAGTCCAATGGCACAGTTTTTATTACCTCGACCTATCCGTAAATTAGCATTTTAAGTGTGGCAGGGAATTAATCCCTATGTAGGGATTTAAATCGGGACTTGCATCTCCGTAGAGATGAAAGTTATTCCCTGCTGATATATTTATCTTCTTGGGTATCAACTTTGATGCGTTCTCCTTGAGAAATAAACAAAGGAACCATCACAACTGCACCAGTTTCTAGAGTTGCTGGTTTTGAGCCACCTGTGGCAGTGTCACCTTTTAAACCTGGATCTGTTTGGACAATTTCCAGAACCACAGACTTAGGCAATTCTACTCCCAGTACCTGTTCGCCCCACTTAATAACTTCAGCTTCCATACCTTCCTTCAGGTACTTGACGCGATCGCCAATTTGTTCGCGAGTTAATCTGCCTTCTTCGTAGGTTTCCATATCCATAAAGACAAACTCATCGCCTTCTTTATAGGTATGTTGCATCGTGCTTTTTTCTAGAGTGGCTTGCGGCACTGTTTCCCCTGCACGGAACGTTTTTTCCATAACGCTCCCACTCTGGACATTTTTTAGCTTAGTTCGTACAAAGGCAGAACCTTTACCTGGCTTGACGTGTAGGAATTCAAGCACTCGCCATACAGACCCATCTAATACAATTGAAACACCGGGTCGAAAGTCGTTACTGGAGATCATGAAACTTTCAAATTTTGGAAGACAATCGGCATTTATTGTACCCTTCTAGGGTCGTCATTGGGCATTTGTCATTAGTTAGTTGTCATTTGTCATTTATCCTCCGCCCTTAACGTGGGAAGATTATTGATGGGTTACGTCCAGTCAACAATTTAATGCTGCATTTGAGTTATCCCATGCTTAACTTATTAAAATCCTGGCTGAAGAACAGCCTAATGGCAATACTGCTGATAACAATATTTTTAGGCATAACTACAGCTGGGTGGACTCCCTCCAGTAGCGCCGCACTGCCAGCCGGCAATGCAATTACCGACGGAAAGGCTTTGTTGCGGTATGCACTCCCGATAGATAACAAACCTGTGCGGCAATTACAAGGCAGTTTAGAGGACATCTCTGCCCAACTGCGGGCGAATCGGCGTTGGGGTGCTATTTCCAAAGACATTAGCCAAGCATCCCGCATTCTCGATAAACCTTCCCAAATCTTAACAAGCGTTCCCGCAGAACGCCAACCCCAAGCCGAAGCTTGGATTACCGAGTTGAAATCTGGGGTGGGTAAATTGCAAGAATTGGCGAACAGCAAAGATAAAGAACAAATACTGGAAGAGAGAGGTAAACTACTAAATCTCGTTACTCAGCTAGAAGAGTCAATGGTGAAACAATTCCCCTTTGAAGTGCCTGCCCAGTACAATAATCTGCCGCAACTTAAAGGTCGTGCCACTGTAGAAATTAAAACCAACAAAGGCGATTTGGCCCTTGTCGTAGACGGTTACAGCGCTCCTGTGACTGCTGGTAATTTTGTAGATTTGGTACAGAGGGGTTTTTATAATGGCTTAGAATTTACCCGTTCTGAAGAATCTTACTTTCTCCAAACTGGAGATCCTGCTGGGAAAGATGTGGGTTTCATTGACCCCAAAACGGGCAAATATCGCGCTATTCCCTTAGAAATTTTAGTTCAAGGAGATAAAGCACCTACTTATGGCATTACTCTAGAAGAAGCTGGACGTTACGTTGATATGCCAGTCCTACCTTTTTCTGCCTTTGGTGCAGTAGTGATGGCTCGTCCCGAAAGTGAAGTAAATGGTGGTTCATCACAATTTTTCTTCTTTTTGTTTGAACCAGAACTCACCCCCGCTGGACGCAATCTATTGGATGGTCGCTATGCCGTTTTTGGCTATCTCACCGAAGGTAAAGAAGTTTTGGATAAACTGAAGGCTGGTGACAAAATTGAGTCGGCAACCGTGGTTCAAGGAATAGAAAATTTGGTTCAGCCGCAAGCTGCATAAGAAGACACAAGGGGCAAGAGAAGAATAATTCTTGTACAGACGCGATTAATCGCGTCTCTCCTGATTCAGATTTCCGGCGGTGAATATCCGATCAACTGCGATCGCTAATTCTGGAAAAGTCCGTGATACAATTTGTTGGTTGGCAGTAAAAACTGTTTCTTCGTAAAATCCATCTTCCAGTAATAACACCGAAACTTTTGCTTTCAGTGGGTCTACAATCCAATATTCAGGAACCTCTAAGGCCGCATATTCAGATCGCTTATGGCGATAGTCCCGTTTCACCGACTCTGGACTAACCACCTCGACAATTAGTAACGGTGGTGACTCAAATACTGCTGAAGCATTCAACAATTCTCTAGCTTGCTCCAGTGTCACTACACACAAATCAGTCAACCTAGATTTATTTCTACCCGTTCTCACCCCACTTTCCCGAAAACACAGCCAAGTAGAGTTACAACGTTTGATTTCTGCTTTCAAGGCAGTATCCAAAAAATCGACAATCAGAAAATGTTCAATAGTAGGTGGGTTCATTAGCTCTAGCTTGCCATCCACCAGTTCATAATGGAAACCGTTGCCATCATCATAGGTTAAGTACTCCTCAAACGTAATGCTGGTTACTGGTGTTGTTACCATTCCAACTGACTCCTAGACGATACCTTTATCTTAAACAGTAAAGTAAATCATCAGTTTTCTTCGTAATTTTGCAACACGGAAAACCGATTGTGAACAGTGAGTTATCTTCTCAACAAGTAAAAGACATTGGTGAACAAGGTCTTTTAGAAAGATTACAGCGTTTCTGTCCTCCAGAAATTATCGGCGATGATGCAGCAGTACTTGAGACTGCACCAGAGAAATCTTTGGTAGTGACTACAGATGTACTGGTTGATGGCGTGCATTTTAGCAACCTCACCACTTCTCCAGAAGATGCTGGTTGGCGAGCTGCTGCTGCAAATTTATCAGATTTAGCAGCAATGGGTGCTTCTCCATTGGGAATCACTATTGGGTTGGGACTACCCGGTGAACTTAGGGTGAGTTGGGTAGAACGCTTGTACCAGGGAATGACAGAATGCCTGCAAAAATACAATACCCCAATTGTTGGGGGTGATGTGGTGCGATCGCCTGTTACTACTCTGGCAATCACCGCTTTTGGTCAAGTTAACCCTAGTCAAATTATTCGCCGTTCTGCTGCTGTCGTGGGGGATGCGATCGTCGTTACAGGCGTTCATGGAGCCTCCCACGCTGGCTTAGAACTCCTCTTACATCCCGAATTAGGACAAAACCTCAAAGATGCAGAACGCACGGCTCTAATCCGCGCACATCAACGTCCACAACCACGATTAGATGTCTTACCAATCCTCTGGAAAATCTTAACTCCTAACTCCCAACTCTCCATTGCTGGTATGGATAGCAGCGATGGTTTGGCAGATGCGATTATCCAAATTTGCCGCGCGAGTGGCGTTGGCGCTGTTTTAGAACACAGACAAATTCCCCTAGCAAAAACTTTTAACCATTGGCTGACACCAGACCAAGCGCTAAGATATGCTCTATATGGTGGCGAAGACTTTGAATTAGTACTGTGCTTACCACAAGAATTAGCATCAGCCTTAGTGCAACATCTTGGAGAAGGTGCTGCGATCGCAGGCAGAATTACAGCCGGATCGACAGTAATATTGCACGACGAACAAAAAAAATTCCCTGACCAAGTTCTGAATCTTAGCCAGGGATTTCAACATTTTACTCAATAATCCTTTGTCATTTGTCCTTTGTCTTTTGTCATTTGTGAAAAACCAATGACCAATGACTAATGACTAATGACAAATCAATTATTGCCACTTTTCGGCTACCAACTCTGCCAAATCCAAAACTCGTTGGCTGTAACCCCACTCGTTGTCATACCATGCCATAACTTTTACAAGGTCACTGCCCATAACCAAAGTCAAGCTGGAATCAACAATTGAAGAAGCATCACTACCTTGATAATCGGAAGATACCAGTTCTAGTTGGCTGTAGTCCAAAATGCCTTTGAGTGGCCCTTCGGAAGCATCTTTGAGAGCTTGGTTAACTTCTTCAGTAATAGTACGCTTCTCAACCTGAACTACGAAATCTACCATTGAGACGTTCGGGGTTGGTACGCGCAAGGCAACGCCATTTAGCTTGCCTTTCAGGTCTGGGATAACCAGCGCCACTGCTTTTGCTGCACCAGTAGAAGTGGGTACAATGTTTATCGCTGCGGCCCTTGCCCGTCGCAAATCCCGGTGAGAAGCGTCTAGCAAGCGCTGATCGCCTGTATAGCTGTGGGTGGTGGTCATCGTACCTTTGATGATGCCGAACTTATCGTTCAACACCTTGGCGATTGGTGCCAAGCAGTTGGTAGTACAGCTAGCGTTACTGATAATGTTGTGTTTGTTGTGGTCATAGTCATGATGATTCACACCAACCACAAAAGTACCATCCTCGTTTTTACCAGGAGCGGTAATCAGAACTTTCTTGGCTCCAGCATTTACGTGCTTGAGCGCTCCTTCTTTGCTAGTAAATACCCCGGTTGCTTCGATAATTAGGTCAATTCCCCAATCTTTCCAGGGCAAGTTTTCTGGGTTGCGATCGGACACGCACTTAATGGTCTTACCGTTAACGATGATAGAGTTATCATCGGCACTAATCTCAGCACCCTTGATCTTCCCTAGCATTGAGTCATACTTCAGCAGGTGAGCATTAGTTCTAGGGTCTGAAGTGTCATTAATAGCGACAAGATCGATTTTACTATTCTCTCTACCTACCCAGCAACGCGCAAAGTTACGTCCAATCCGCCCGAAACCGTTGATTGCAACTCTAATCACAGTGTCTTGCCCTCTGTATTTATGCTTATATGTTGATATCGTTGACCCCAATCATATCGCAAAGGGGGGGGGCACTTTTAACCATAAAGTGTTGGATCAATAAAAAAACACATAATTTATTCAGATTTGTAAGAGTAGAGATTGTTGTTAGTGATATATGATCTGACCGATTCCGGGACTAAATAACGAATTGACTGGCGTTCGCGGCAAAATTTGCGAATTAGACTTGACGAAACTCCTACTAAAGGTATATTCAAGAGTTGCCAGTGAATGATCAAAGACTGCTCCCTGAGTTGTTGTTCGACTTGCTTGCAGATTAATTTGCTTTGAGTTATAGTCTCACCACCTAGCTGTCGGGGTGCGATTAACCAATCACACATTTGTGCTAATTCGTGTCCCCGGTACCAACCGGGTAAGGTTTGGAAAGTATCCAAGCCCACAATCCAGTACCAATGAGTATTTGGGTAACAAGCAGATAAGTCAATCAGGGTGTTAATGGCATAAGAAGTCCCAGAGCGATTAGTCTCCACTAGTGAGACAGTAAATGCTGGGTTATCTTTGATGGCTAATTGCAGCATTTGCAGACGATGCTCAAACAAAGCTGCTTCTTTGTGAGGAGGATTTAGGGATGGCACCCAAATTACCTTTTCAAGCGATACTTGATGCAAAGCTGTCTCGGCTACGAGCAGGTGTCCCCAATGAATTGGATCGAATGTGCCACCAAAAATTGCTAGTTGCTGCATCCAGATAAGCCTGGGTTATATGCAATTGAAAAATAGTTTCATTACCAATGTACTATTGTACTCAATTCACGCTTAGACTTGATGCAATTTCAAATTAGTTTCACTAAACAATGTATTATGTAGCCAATTCCAGTAAGGTAGCCAAAAATATGTATTTGACATTACAAGAATTTCTTTCCCGATGCAGCCAAAATTTTCAGAATAATCTTAAGAACAGTTCAGAAATAGCAAAAACCTCCAACCAAGGTAAAATCATTCTCAACCAGGAAAACCAGAGCAGAAACATCATTTGGGCATCAAACATAAACATGATACAGGAGTAGTTACGGTAAAAATCAAATTCCTGTTATGATACGCGTGTCATTTGTGATTATGGTGTGGTGTGGTGTAAGAGGAGCAATAAATGACTAATTTTGTAGATTTTAGTGGTAGACCATTTCATTTCATTGGCATCGGTGGCATAGGTATGTCTGCTCTGGCATACGTTCTTGCAAAGCGTCAATTTCCAGTGTCAGGTTCGGATCTTCGTCCTAACCACATTACGCACAAGTTGGAATCTATCGGTGCTCATATTTTTGGTAAACAAGAGGCAAGCAATCTCGAATTCTTTCAGCCTCAGGTATTGGCTGATCCAGTAGTATTAAATTCACAAGAACAATTACGTGCTGATACTAAGTCAAAACTGCCTCAAGTCATTTGTTCAACAGCAATAAACACTAATAATTTAGAATACAAAGCAGCTCTGGAATTAGGTTGTCCAGTTTTACATCGTTCAGATGTACTAGCAGCTTTAATTGCTGATTATTACAGTATTGCAGTAGCAGGAACGCACGGCAAAACTACAACCAGTAGCATGATTGGCTATATGCTTCTGGAAGCAGGTTTAGACCCAACGATTTTAGTCGGTGGCGAAGTCAATGCTTGGTCCGGTAATGCTCGATTGGGACAAAGCCAATATTTGGTAGCCGAAGCAGATGAATCAGATGGTTCTCTGGTAAAACACGCTCCTGAAATTGGCATCATCACCAATATTGAACTCGATCATCCCGACCATTACGATACATTAGAAGAAGTCATTGACACCTTCCAGACATTTGCTAAGGGTTGTAAAACTTTAATAGGTAGCATTGACTGTGCGACAGTGCGCGATCGCTTGCAACCCACAATTACCTACAGCTTACACTCAGATACCGACGCTGATTACACCGTCACCAATATTGATTATCGTGCTGATGGTACCACAGCTTTGGTTTGGGAAAGAGGCAAAGCTTTGGGCGTGTTGACGTTGCGGTTGCTCAGTCGGCACAATCTCAGCAATGCTTTAGCCGCAGTAGCTGTTGGTCGCGCTTTGGGCTTAGAATTTGGAGCAATTGCTAAAGGTATCGCCACCTTTGAAGGAGCAAGACGACGCTTTGAGTTCCGAGGTGAAGTCAATGGCATTACCTTCATTGATGACTATGCTCATCACCCGAGCGAGATTCGCGTTACTCTCGCCGCAGCACGTTTACAGGCAAGACCAGGGCAAAGAGTGGTTGCCATCTTCCAACCCCATCGCTATAGCCGTACACTGACCTTTTTAGATGAATTTGCCGAGTCATTTACTCATGCTGATTTGGTAGTGCTAACTGATATTTACAGTGCAGGCGAACCGAATTTAGGGCAGATTAGTGGTGAACGTCTAACGGCAGAAATTGCTAAACAGCATTCGCAGGTCGTTTATCAACCAACTTTACCCGCAGTGTATGAGTACTTGCTACAAACACTACGCCCAGGAGACTTGGCGCTGTTTTTGGGGGCTGGAAACTTAAACCAGGTCATTCCTGAAGTAATTACGACACTTTGTGAGCCGGCTAAAGCCACATCCTAAAGTGGAGACTTTGCGAAGTTTTATTTCCGAGCAAAGTGCCCCTCTAGCAACGGTTTCATCTGTGAACTCTATTACCGTATCTTTGCGGTAAATAAATGTAAAAATTTTACCAAAAAAAAGTAAAGATGACCATTTCCCAGGCAGCTGGAAACGTCTGCACAGTTTCTGCTTTGAATACAAAGAAACAGCAAACAACTAATTCAGTGGAGAGCGAAGTAATTTACTTACCCAGTACTGATTGTGCGATCAAGCCCCAGGCTTCTTTGTCAGCATTTACTTCCTATAGAGTTGGGGGAGCAGCTGATTTATACGTTGCCCCCCGAAACTTAGAGGCACTGCAAGCAAGTCTTAAATACGCAAAAGAACGTGATTTAAAGGTGACAACACTGGGCGCCGGTTCTAACTTGCTGGTAAGCGACGGTGGCATATCAGGCTTAGTCATTGCGACTCGTCATCTCCGTTTCAGCCACTTTGACCCAGGTAAAGGTCAATTAACCGTTGCTGCTGGAGAATCAATTCCCAGTTTGGCATGGGCAGCAGCAGAATTGGGTTGGCAAGGATTGGAGTGGGCTGTTGGTATCCCCGGAACAGCCGGAGGAGCCGTGGTGATGAATGCAGGGGCACATAATAGCTGTATCGCAGATATGTTAGTTAGTGCCCAGGTACTTTCACCCGATGGTACGCTAGAAACTCTTACCGCCGATCAGTTAGGTTATGGCTACCGAACTTCATTATTGCAAGGTGGCGATCGCATAGTCACCCAAGCCACCTTACAACTCGCGCCAGGTGCAGACCCAGCAAAAGTTGTTGCAATTACCAAAGAACATAAAAAGCATCGGTTAAGCACTCAACCATACAACTTCCCCAGTTGTGGCAGTGTGTTTCGCAATCCCAAACCTTACAGTGCTGGCTGGTTAATTGAACAAACTGGTCTGAAAGGCTACCAAATTGGTGGCGCACAAGTAGCACTACTACATGCTAATTTTATCGTTAATCGTGGCGGAGCAAAAGCTAGTGATATCTTCTGTCTCATTCGCCACATTCAACATCAAGTACAAGAACGTTGGTCTATTAATTTAGAGCCAGAAGTCAAAATGCTCGGAGAGTTTCAAGGTGCTTGTGGATAAAGAATGGGGAATGGGAAATGGGGAGATGAGGTTGAAAAATTAATAACCAATGTCCAATACCCTACTCCCTACTCCCAACCTATGACGGATTAATTATTGGTAAAAAAAGAGTCAAATTACTTACCGCATCTATAATTGAATTTGATTTGTTATTCAACGCATACGCGTATTAATAATTATGACAGGAAAAGGACAGGGATTCGGCTTTGGCTTAGGAAAAATGAAAGAATTAGCCGAAGCTTTTAAGAAAGCGCAACAAGTTCAAGAAGGCGCAAAGCGACTTCAAGAAGAATTGGAGCAAATGGAGATTCAAGGAGAATCTGGCGGTGGTCTGGTGAAGGTAATTGTCAGTGGAAACCAAGAACCCAAGCGAGTGGAAATTTCTCCAGATGCTTTAGCAGAAGGTGCAGAAGTACTTTCCGATCTTGTAACAGTGGCAATGAAAGAAGCCTACAACAAGTCCACAGCAACAATGCGGGAACGCATGGAAGAATTAACCAGTGGGTTGGAGTTACCTGGATTTTAGTCATTGGTCATTAGTCATTGGTCATTAGTCACTGGACAAAGGACAAATGACTATTGACAAAGGACAAAGTATATCTATGCCTTACAAGTTGCTGTTTGTCTGCTTAGGTAACATCTGCCGATCGCCATCGGCAGAAAATATCATGAATCATCTAATTGAGCAGGCTGGCTTGAGCGAACATATCCTCTGTGATTCTGCTGGTACATCTAGCTATCACGTTGGTAGCCCACCTGACAGACGTATGAGTGCTGCGGCTGTTACTAAGTTGGGAATTAAACTGCGTGGTCGAGCACGCCAGTTTCAAAAGTCAGACTTTCAAGACTTTGATTTGATTTTGGCTATGGATCGAGAAAATTATGAGAACATCCTCACTCTTGATCGAACTAAGCAATATCAGCATAAAGTGCGTTTGATGTGCGAGTTTTGTTCTCGACACACTCTAAAGGAAGTTCCAGATCCCTATTATGGTGGTCAAGAGGGATTTAATCAGGTTATTGATTTACTGATCGATGCTTGTGAAGGTCTGCTGACAAAAGTTAAAAGTGAAGAGTTATGAGTTAGGAGTTAGGAGTTAGGAGTTTTAATTCCTCACTCCTCACTTTTAACTCCTAACTTTTATTCCACTAAACCATGCTTCATCGCATAACGGACTAATTCCGCGCGGTTGCTGGTTGAGGTTTTTCTCAATAAACTGCTAACGTACTTTTCCACAGTTCGAGGACTCAGGTGTAGCTGATGACCCATTTCGGCATTAGAAAGACCATGAGTCAATAACTCTAAGACTTCCTGTTCTCTGTGAGTTAGGGCTGAGTGCAGATGAGATTTCTGAATTTGAGTGGACAGAGAATTATGGGCATCCCCCGCTTTTGTCAAGCCGGAGATGCCCAAACTGTCTTTATGAGAAAAACGATACTCTGATTGGATAATTTGCGATCGCTCCAAAAGATTGCGGATTGCTGCTGCTAACTCTTCCAGTTCAAAAGGCTTGGGTAAATATAAATCGCACCCTGACTGGTACCCCAGAATTCTTTCTTGGGTCTTAATGCGTGCCGTTAATAAAATTACAGGCAATAAACGAAACACTGGTTGCTGACGCACCCGGCGCACGAGTTCATAGCCATTCATCCGTGGCATAACAATATCCGTGACAATCAAATCAGGATGATACTCATCCACCATAAACAAAGCCTCTTGACCGTCATTAGCCGTGATCACTGAGTAGCCAGACAGTTCAAGATAGTCGCTAACAGACAGACGAGTGCCCAAATCATCATCCACTACAAGGATCGTCAAGGGCATGGATAATACACCCCTAGCATTTTTGTACCCAGAAATTTGCTTTTATGTACTCCGTTAATGAACACAGATAATAATAGTGTTCTTATGTTTCATACTATGACAGGATTACCAGCTAATGACTGCTCTCAGGGTTTATTTATAAAGGAAATCTTAAATCATTAGGAAGGTTAACGAAGTGTAACCACCTTAGACTCCCTGTGCTTAGGAGGCATAGAGAGCTTTGTAATTTGTAACAACTCATCATTAGCGTCATACCAATTCTTTGTCAGGATTTATGCAAAAAGGAAGTGAAAATCTTAATTTTCTGTAGAGACAATTTATATAAACGCCAAGAAGCAAGTTACCCGGAGTTTTTCGTAGAGAAGCGGCTTTCCACAGGGTATTACCTCTGATTGATGTGTAAGTCCTATTTGTGAAACTGCACAAAATCAGGCTTGGTGAGACAAGTTGCTCAAGCAACTTGTTCTATGAAATCTTAGAGGTAATCGGTATCAGCTAACTTAAAGTTGCCAGAAAACCTTAATTGTGAACTTAGAAAAGCTAAATTAGTGATATGCAGTTCAACATTTATAGCGGTTCTAAGATAGACCCTATAATTTACAAACCAATCCAAATAATTTTTTAGGTACATTTAAAGCACACAAAATTATCAATGAGCGACAAGAACGAAGGTTACAAAGTTATTTGCGACAACCGTCAAGCCCGTTATTTGTATGAAATTCTAGAAACTTACGAAGCTGGAATTGAGTTGACAGGAACAGAGGTGAAGTCGATTCGTGCGGGTAAAGTCAATCTCCAAGATGGCTATGCTTTGCTTCGCAATGGCGAAGCATGGTTGATCAATGTGCATATCTCGCCTTACAACGCTAGTGGACAATATTTTAATCATGAACCACGGCGTACACGCAAGCTACTATTGCATCGTCAAGAACTCCGTAAGCTAATTGGCAAAGTCGAACAACAGGGTTTAACTTTAATCCCTTTGAAAATGTATCTCAAACGAGGCTGGCTAAAAGTGAGTATAGCCCTTGGCAAAGGTAAAAAGCTCCACGATAAGCGAGAAGACCTGAAACGACGCCAAGACCAGCGTGACATTCAACGGGCAATGAAAAGTTATTGAGGATTCAGTGTTGCTAAACTACCACAGCAAGAATGAAAAACGGATTGCTGTGAAAGCTATATTGTATGTCTACAGCGTGAGTTATGAAAATGTCGAGTTTATAGCCGCAGATTGATTTTGTTAAGGTTAAGAACCGATAGAGTGGTGAGTGACTTCGGATAGCATCAGGAACTTTTACAACTATGAAAAGTAATTTTATTACCGCTGTTGGCGCTGGCGTTCTCACCTTGAGTATAGGAATTTTACCTTTAACTCTATCTGCACAAGCTCAGACAACTAATGACACTGGAGCCACTACTACTGCTCCAACAACGACTACTGATGATCGCAACGGTTTTGATTGGGGTTGGCTAGGATTGCTTGGTTTATTCGGTCTAGGCGGGTTGGCTGGGAAAAAGAATGATCGCGAACCTGTAGCTTATCGCGACCCTAATGCCCCAAGTGCCACTACCTACAGAGATTAGACAATTCAAAGTTTATTCATAGAAAATTCAAAAGTTGTCAGTTGTCCGGTAAGAAAACAACTGACAACTTATTTATGTTAATTTACTGCTGGTTCTGAGTTAGTTGTATTTGTCTGGTTTTGAGCTAAAGGTGTCCAGTAGCTGGCAATTAAGGCAACGATCAGCCACCAGAGAGTATTGACTTCAGGACGATACCAAACAGTATCTACAGTACCGTGAGCTAGCATACCCAACAAAATAGCGATCGCTCCGATTAACCAAAATCCTTCTACACTTCTGATTTGTCGCAATCGTCGCACTTGTAAAAATGCGGTATTAAATGTGACAATTAATAGCCAGAGAAAGCAGGCTAAACCAACAAAGCCAGTTTCTACAGTCACTTCAAACAATATCGAATAGGCGCTCAAAGCAGTGTAACGAGGACGTTGGTAGAGGGGATAAACTTTATTAAAAGAGTTGTGACCAGGCCCAATGCCGAAAATCGGGCGATCGCGAATCATCTCAAAAACAGCATCCCACACATTTCGGCGAAAATTATTACTGCTATCCTTACGGTCGGCAAAAATACTAAACACTCGCAGCCGCACTGGCTCTACAAATATCACTGCTAGCACCAATACGCCGATCAAACCTCCTAAAACAATCGGTATTGACCAAGTACGCCAAAAACGAGGCATTTCCACGCTTTTCCAAAAAACTAGCAATGCCATCGCAGCTAAGACTGCCACCACTAATCCAATCCAACCGCCACGACTAAAAGTCAGAATCAGGCAGGAACTATTGACAATTAACATCGTTAATGCCAAAGCCTTTTTAGGCCAACTTTGCCATGCAAAAATTGCCATTAAGCTGAAAATTACTGCTGGTAAGAGATATCCAGCCAATAAGTTGGGATTGCCTAAATAACTGTAGACTCTTGTAGTCTTAGACATCGGAGATTCTGGATCAACCCAAGTTGCCAATGCTGTGGCTCCAAAAAACCATTGCCGCAACCCGTATACACTAACAATTAACGATACGTGCAGATAAAGGATGATAATCCAAGAACGGAGGCGAGGCGACCTTAATACCCTGGCACAAAGGGTAAATAGTAGCAAATACAAAGTCAAGGTTCCCAAGTCGTTAAGTGCCGCCTTTTTGACTGGTGATAATGCTGTTGCGATTGCGGCAACTCCCCAGTAGAGCAGTACCAGCAAGTGAATGGGAGTGACTGAGGAGACATTTGCTGGTGTTACTTCATCAGATAAAGTCAACAACAGCCAAAATCCGACACAAGCCACCAGCAAAAAACCCACCAACGTACTGGAAGCAAAAGGTGCTAGAGCATATATTAAGCTGAGTAAAGCCGCTGCGATCGCATCTCCCCACTGGAGCAAGACGCTAGTTTGCCGCCAAGAACTTAGCAGTCCCACCAGAGAGCGGTGTACATAACTGGTAGCAAGATATTCTTTAAGCGGTAAAGTTGATAGAGTAAATCGTTGCCAGACTAAATTCATAAAAAACATTGCGATCAATTAGCCTGCCGACGCAGAACTTGGAATTGATCATAATGCCTATAGCTATAAAAAGGTAATAACAGAGATTGCACATCGCGTGATGGCGCTCTTATTCCTAGCCATCAGCCAATAGGAAGTTAAGAATAGTTCTTCATATACTTAGTACTTGACATAAAATGGTGGCGAATTGAGGGTTGAAATTTAAAAGCATAGGTAAGCGCAGAAGCACACAGAGAATTCGTTACAAACTAATGAAATCTAGATAAAAAATACATCTTTCCCAATTTCCAATCCCCAATCCCCACGATTAGACATCGCTCATTGCTTGTGAGGAAGTCGCTAGTTGCAGTGGCAAAGAAAGCACATAACGATATCCTGATTCTGGTGAACCTTGAATCAAAATATGTCCACCGTGCAATTCTGCCAGTTGACAACTTAGTAATAGACCTAAACTTTCGCGAGAAAGACTTCCATGTGATTTAGCTAAATTTATACCTGAACTAGTAGCAAAGAAATTTGAGTGGGAATCACTCAAGTTTTTGGAATTTTCCACTGCTACTGATGAAGTATCTAGCTGTTCTTGTCTTTCTGGTTGTTCTTGTCTTTCTGTATGAATATTGTAAGTTGTTACCTCACCTGTAAGCTCCAGCAGCGACAAAGAATTGAGACGGAAGTAAGGATCAACTTCTGTTATGCCATCCCCTAACCAAGGATGGGAAACCCAAATAGTAATGTTGAGCGTATCTTCTTTGTAAGAAACATGAATGCGAACAATGCTACCTGTAGCCGAAAGTTGAATCACACTGAAAACCAGATGATAAAGCATTTGCCGCACCTTGTCTTTATCTAAAGGCCAAATGCGATTGCGTCCTGGTTCTATAGACAGGCGAATATCTTGCTCGCGGCGATTAGCTACTTCTTCTAGGGTATTGATAGCTTGTTGGCATAACATTTCAATATCCACGGGAGCTAAATTTAGCACAGTTGAGTTTTCATCCATAGCTCCTAGTTCGGTAATTTCGTTTACTAGGGAAAGTAAGTATCGACCACTGTGTTGAATAATTTCTAAATATTCTCTCTGCTTAGTCGTCAAAGGCCCATAAATCTCACGTCCTAAAACACTAGCCATACCGAGTACAGATGTTAAGGGCGTGCGTAATTCCTGAGTTAGCTGACTCAAAAGTTCTAGCTTCAGTTGTTTAGTAGAAACAGAGTCGCTATCTTGAGTGGATGCAGTGATTTTAATCTCAGTGTTACGTTCCTCATTGAGTGAAAATATCGGAATGTTCTTGGAAACGCTTGATTCGAGTCTCCCTTGCAGGAGTCTATTACGTTCAAATTCACTCATGCTCCAACGAGCAATGATTTGTAAAAACTCAATGTCTCGGGTTGTAAAATTACGCGGGACTAAATCCATCACCGCTAATGCACCTAAACAATGTCCCTCAGCATCAATTAATGGCGCTCCTAAGTAAGCACGAATACCATAATCTTGCACTAACTTGCTACCAGCAAGTACTGGATCGGTAAGTTTATGCGTATCATTAATTACAAATACTTGAAAGCTGTCTACTACCTGAGTGCAAAATGATTCCCGGCGTAGTAGTTGGCGGCTTTGTGCCAAATGATTCATTAGTCCTAGTCTAGATAAGCCTATCGCCGATTTGAACCAATGGCGTTCTTGATCCACAAATCCCAATATGGAAATTGGTGCTTCCAAAAAGTGGGCAGCAGTTTGTGTGGCTTCTTCAAAAACCGGAATCGTTTCTGGTTGCCGCAAACCTAAATCCGACAAAGCTTTGAGGCGTTGCTGTTCTCTTGATTCATGAGAATCCCAACCATCCTTTAGGGCAAATAATTTGTTTTCAGGCTCTATCATTGCCACTGCTACCTTAATAATTTCTCGATTGTGTAATTGATCCAAGTCCTATTTCTAGGTTATCAATTGCTATTTTTAAGCATTCCCTAATTTTGCCTCTGACAAACAAATTTAGGGCAAAAATTTTTTCTCCCTTCCATTAAGCCAAGATGTGTGTCTGCTAGTTACTAGTTACTGGTGCTGAATGTTCTTTATTTAGAACTGGTGTAGTCTTTATTGCTTGAGATTTTGCAATCAGACTGCGTTAGATTTGGATTCAGCCAGGGTAAGCTAATGCTAAGGGTACAATACAAAGGGGCTATCATTCTTTATGTACATAAGGGGAAATTTTTACTGTAGTATTCAAAGTAAATTTACTTAAAAATATAGATGTTAATGTAATTAAATATAGACATTTTACTGATAACAGCTAGTACCCAGAGATGATAATCCTAGTGCAGGATGACCTAAATAGGCCAACTATATCCCTACGGATTAGCAAGCTACCAAATTATTGAAAAGCCCAGTTTCTAAACTTTTTGAATTTTAAGAGAAGTTTGAGTTGTGGCTTCAGAGAAGTCTGATGGCAACTTCGGGTGATCAAATTAAGAAGGCGTGATTTTGAATTAACCATCACCGACTAAATATTTGATCTCAGCCTTTATCCAATAGATTCAATCTACTACAATTTCATGCCGAAAATTGTACAATAGTTTCTATTTTTTCCATACGAGGAAACATTTTTTGAGGACGACTGGTAATGAATAAAATGACTATTAGAGTTCCTTTTGTAGACCTAAAGTTACAACATGAACCAATTGAAACGCAATTGCAAGATGCAATCCAATCTGTATTGGAACGGGGAGATTTTATTTTAGGGCAAGCACTTTCAGATTTTGAAGCAGCATTTGCGGCAGTATCTGGTACGACTTATGGAGTTGGTGTGGCATCAGGAACAGATGCGATCGCTTTGGGATTACAAGCGTGTAATATTGGTGCTGGCGATGAAGTGATTTTACCCGCAAATACTTTTATCGCCACCTTAATTGGGGTAATACGTGCTGGTGCCAAGCCAATTTTGGTAGATTGCGATCGCCAAACTGCTTTAATTGATTTAAGAGAAGCAGCAAAGGCAATTACGCCTCAGACTAAAGCAATCATCCCCGTGCATCTCTATGGTCAGATGGTATCACCACGCGATCTAGTGAACTTTGCCGATACCTACAAACTCCTAATTTTTGAAGATGCCGCCCAAGCACATCTCGCCCAAAGAGACGGATATTACGCTGGTTCAGTAGGAATAGCGGCAGCTTTTAGTTTCTATCCCAGCAAAAATTTGGGAGCATTTGGGGATGGGGGAATGCTGCTGACACAAGATTCAGATGTAGCCCAGAAGATGGTGCGCTTGCGAAATTATGGTGCATCGCAAAAGTATTTTCATACTGAACCAGGTACGAATAGCCGCTTGGATACTTTGCAAGCAGCGATTTTGCACAAAAAACTCCCATATTTGCCGCAGTGGAATCGCGATCGCCTGACTATTGCCCAGCAGTATGATAATGAACTAGCACCCTTGGCAACTGCTGGAATTATTCCTATAGAAAATCAAAGTGATACAGGACACGTTTATCATCTTTATGTGATTAAAGTAGATGATTCTTGCCCAATAGAACGCCAACAACTCCAAGAAAAACTCACAGTCGCGGGAATACAAACTGGTATTCACTACCCAATTCCTTGTCATCTCCAGCCAGCATTCACCAACTTAGGCTATCAACCAGGAGATTTTCCCCAAGCAGAAAAGTTGTCAAAGCAAATATTATCATTACCGATGTATCCTGGTTTAAGTAGTAGCCAAGTTAAAGAAGTTGTAGCAGCGATCGCCAATGCAGTCTCAACAAGTTATCAAGCAGATAATCTATCTTCTGCCGACCTTGGCAGCGTGGTAGCCTGAAGTTAATTCATACTTAATGTGCATCTTGTCCTTTGTCCTTTGTCATTTATCCTTTGCAAATGACTAATGACCAATGACCAATGACCAATGACCAATGACCAATGACTAATAACCAAAGTTTTTGAATTACTTAAAATCATGGCACTCCAGCAACAGGTTAAAAATATAAACGCATCAGGCTTGTTAAATCTAGCTATTTTAGGCGTTTTGCTGCTGCTTTATGCTCCAATATTGCTACACTGGTTGGATGGTTGGCTGCACAAAAATATCAGTACAGAACACGAATATTTCAGCCACGGAATTATTGGTCTACCATTTGCGGCTTATCTTGGTTGGATGAACCGGAAAAAGTGGAAACGTTTGCCAGATACCATCAATCCTTTGGGCGCTGTTTTATTGTTATTAGGGGCAATTTTTTATTTTAGCGGTGTTACAGAGTGGGTCAACCTATCCTTGCCCGTTATATTAGTAGGCTTATGCTTGTGGTTTAAGGGAATAGCAGGTTTGCAATTACAAGGATTCTCTCTACTACTAGTATTTTTAGCAACCCCAACAGCATTACCCTATCTTATTGCTCCTTATACTTTGCCTCTCCAAAGCTTCATCGCTGGCACAGCAGGTTTCATACTGAATCAATTTGGGATGGAAGTAACCGTAGATGAGATCAATCTTTACGTGGGAGGACGGATTGTAGAAGTTGCTCCCTATTGTGCAGGGCTGAAAATGTTGTTTACGACTCTCTACGTGGGCTTGATGCTGCTTTATTGGACAGATGCTTTGTCTTCACGGCGGACAACTATATCGTTTTTATCTCTTGCTGCGATCGTTAGTGTTACTGCCAACATCATTCGTAATACTTTACTGACTTTCTTTCACGGCACGGGTCAAGAAGCGGCTTTTAAATGGCTGCATGAGGGTTGGGGTGGCGATCTCTATTCTGCTTGTATGCTGGTGTCACTAGTGCCCTTATTGAATTGGATTAATACCTATTTTTCAGCATCCCTAGAAACTGAGCAAGAGGCAGAAAGTTAGAGGCATTGGGGATTAGGCAGAGGAGCAGAGGAGAAAATTTTCTGCAACTTCTGCCCTGTTCTTCACTCCCAACTCCTTTAATTTTTCATCACTTATACGTAAGTCCTAAATATTACTGAACTCACAATGTGAATTTATAAAGTAAAATTTTGTCTAAGTATTGCAAATTTTACTGATGATTTCCTTCTCCAAGTTTTTCAAGGAAAACCAATTGACTCAGGTAGCAGCACTTTTGTTATTGCTACTGCTGCTAGCAATGGCAGGGGTTCCCGGATATCTGACAGGACACTGGCAATGGAAACAGCCGCCAGCTGTTACTAGCCTCAATGAATTAAAACAGATCCGCAAAGCTGGGTTAAACCTTCCTGGTTGGCAAACCATTGAACAAGCAGAACAGCAAATTGGCGAACACAAATGGTCTTTGCAAGTAGTTAAAAAAGAAAGTTCCGAATCCCAGGCAATCCTGCTTTTATTGCCGCAAAATGGGCCTATGGATCAACCAGAGGTAGAGTGGACAGATGTTAACAGTTGGGGAAGATCGCGCTGGGGAAAGTGGGATATAGCTCAATCTCGTTCTGCGGAATTTACTGTGAAACCATCTGCAAAGTTGGCTTCTAATGTCGAAACTAAAGTAGAAGCTAGATTCTTTCGCGCCTCCACACCACAGCAAACCTTCGCTGTTTTGCAATGGTATGCTATGCCAGACGGCGGAAATCCATCACCTTTTCACTGGTTCTTGGCAGATCAACTGGCACAGTGGCGCAAGCAACGCACTCCTTGGGTTGGGGTGAGCATTCTGATTCCAATGGAACCTTTGGGGCAGGTAGAAACATCTTGGTCTTTAGCTCAGTCTATTGGGGAAACAGTGCAAGCTGCATTAATGGCAGGCCCTTTGTAGAGTCTGTTATAGATGCCCTTGTGCAGAGATTTATCAAGAGTATGTCTATAAATTGTGTTCAGGCTGAAACTCACCTAAAATGATGTTAACAACATGAAGTTAGAAATTAAAATTAGCAAAATTATTCTCTTTATCTTGGTAAATACTTCTAGATAAAAGAGACATTGAAGGCATTTTTAGAGTAAAATAACCACTCGGCGCGACTAATTTCTATATCAAGATTTTCTGCACCGATGTTCATAGATCCCAGTTATTATATGCGTGGATTCAGCGCCCTGTGTTTTGTCAGTCTTCAAGTAGGAGTTTTCTTAACAACACCTATCCAACTTGTTGTTGCCCAGCCTTTTCCATCTCAAGGACAATCACCAGGGCAATTCCCCTCACCTGTGCCAGTTAATGAAGTTGCACCTCCAGGTGCAAATGAAGAAATTTCCCCGCAACTGAGCCGCTACCTTTTGGGACCAGGAGATGCAATTGGTGTTGTGCTTCAGCGTCCTCCTGGTCCATACCGTTTAGGCATAGGAGATGGAATTAGCGTTTCCGTTCAGCGCTTTCCAGATTTGAGCTTTCAAGCTTTAATCAACCCAGAAGGTAATATTGCAGTGCCGTTATTGGGAACAGTTTCTTTACAAGGTTTAACTTTGGAAGAAGCTCAAGAAAAAATTCGCTTGGGTTTAAATCGTTATGTAGTCGATCCGATAATAGTTTTAGCATTAGCAGCGCAGCGTCCAGACCTCAGTTTTCAAGCTGTAATTAGTCCAGAAGGCAACATCATCGTGCCGCAAGTGGGAACAGTATCATTAAAAGGTTTAACCTTGGAAGAAGCTCAAGAAAAAATTCGCCTGGGCTTGAGTCGCTTTTTTCCAGATCCAATCGTGGTAGTATCTTTGGCAGGAACGCGACCAGTTCAAGTTACCATTAGCGGAGAAATATTTCGACCAGGAATTTATCCAATTAATTCACCAACACCCCGCGTTGCTGATGCTTTGCTAACATCTGGTGGTTCAACATTGAATGCAGACCTGCGACAGGTGCAAGTACGCCGGAAGTTAATCGATGGTTCTGTGATTTCACAAACGATTGACTTATACGCAGCACTGCAAAATGGCGGTTCAATCCCAAATTTACGCTTACAAGATGGAGATGCGATACTCGTGCCTCGTCGTGAAGTAGGTAATGAGGATGGTTATGACCGCAATTTGGTAGCACGTTCATCCTTGGCCACACCACAGATTAGAGTCCGAGTTTTAAATTACGCTGCGGGTGGTCTTTCCATTCAAGCACTGCCTAATGGCAGTACATTTGTCGATGCTTTGGGAGGTGTAAATCTAGACACTGCTAATCTGAGAGATATCGCTCTGGTTCGCTTTGATTCGGAACGAGGCAAAGCTGTTACCCAAAAACTTGATGCTAAAAAAGCTCTAGGCGGTGATGCGTCGCAAAATGTAGCACTTCAAGATAATGATGTTATTGTTGTTGGTCGGAACCTCATTGGTAGAATTACTAATTTCTTGACCACCATTACCCAACCTTTCTTCAATGTTCAATCCTTTCTCCGGTTTTTTGACAACATCGGTGGTGGCTCGGATTAGTAACTTTAAAAGAAGGATACAACCTAGAAATAGTTTGGAGTGTAGAAAGTCACATCTCTAACTGCTCTTTGAATTCATTTATGTAAAAATCTTAAAGATATAAACCGATATATACAGTAGGAAGTTGATAGCATCCTTGTATCAAAGCCACTATCTTTAGTTTGGTGCTTCCTAAATTTTTAATTTTGAATATTTAAATTTTGAATTGGAGCGAAGCGACCATGACCCCACCAATTGTTAAGCGCTATCTTATTGCTTTTGATAAATATAAGTGGATTGGACTAGCTAGTTTTGGTTTAGTTGTCGCCGGGTCAACTGTGGTAGCTATGCAACCAGAGCCACCTACTAGCTATATCGCATCTGGGGCACTTACTTATAGTGGCCCACCAGTTTCTTTCTCTGCAACTGGTAATGAAATCCAACAGCAAGGAAAGGAACTAAATGAGGAAGTTTTACTATCAAACCAGATAATTGCAGGCGTAGCAGAGAAAGTCGGTGTCAAACCGAAACAACTCGGTGCAAGTCTTGCTCTTGCTCTACCTAAAAAAAATGCTAAGAGTGGAGAATTAGAATCTTCTACCTTTGAACTGAAATATGTAGATAGTGACGCCAAACGAGGCGTACAAGTCTTGACAGAATTGATGCAAGCAATGATCAAGTTGAGCAGTGACATCAATACTGGGCGCTTACAAGCAATTATTCAAAAGATTAACGATCGCACACCACAAGCTAAACGGGAATTGCAAATTGCTGAAAAGAAGCTGGAACAATACGATCGCGTCGAGCGAACAGCAATATTAGCAGCAGAGAATGGCAGCTTGTTAAGCGCCATTACTGCCAGCCAAAATCTCCAACGGCAAATTCAATTAACTATTTCTGGGGTTGATGGTCAAGTTCGCAGTTTACAAAATAAGTTAGGCTTAACAGTCAGCCAAGCTTATGTTTCTTCTGCTTTGAGTGCTGATCCAATTATTGGTAACTTACGAGCGCAAATTTATCAAAGTGAATCACAAATCGCTGTACTCAGAAAAGATTTGCGGCCGGAACATCCAACGATGGTGCAGTTAGTGCGTCAGAAACAAGCTGCTGAGGAATTACTACAACAACGTGCTGCTGAGGTTTTAGGTGGTGATGGAACGGCGGCTCCGCTTCAGGGTAGCGTTGCAGGTATTCGCACTCAAAGCAGCTTAGATCCAACACGCCAGCAATTGGCTAACCAAATGGTGTCTTTACAAACCCAAAGGGAGACACTGCAACAACAACTAACTCAAGAAGTCCAACAAGAAGCGCGACTCCGGCGAGAGTATGCTCTAATACCCAATAAGCAATTAGAGCGATCGCGTTTAGAACAAGAGGTTGGACTCAAAAAAGCCATCTACGATCAAATGCAGGTGAAGCTAACCGATGCGAAAACCGCAGAGGCAGAAACTACTAGTAGCCTCAGCATTGCCAGACGCCCCGCAGTCACTGTCGATCCCAAACCGCCGAAGAGTGTGCCTATTACCCTTGCTGTGGGTGGTTTCTTAGGTGTATTGATTGGTGGCGGGGTGATATTTTTATTAGGAGCGCTGGAGGGTACTTTCAAAACCAGGGAGGATATCCGCGAGAGCCTCAAGCAACGAGAAGTGGCACTGTTGGGAGAATTGCCTTTAATGCCAGTTGATGATTTGGAGCCAGATGCTGTACCGGTAGTATTTTCCCAAGATTCCCCTTATTTAGAATTTTATGAAAAATTCCGTAGTAATATGCGCCGGATTGGTGGTAAAGCCTTAAAGGTAGTATTGATTACTAGCACCAGTAGCCTAGAGGGTAAAACAGCAAGTGCTTATAATTTGGGTGTTGCTTCCGCACGTGCTGGTAAAAGAACCTTGATTATCGAAACAGATTTGCGATCGCCTTCCCGTTGTGCATCCTTGAAAGTAATTCCTGACCCAGAAGCCACTATTGAACCCCTACGTTATTACGCTAATTTGAGTGAATGTATTCGTTTAGTTCCTGATGTGGAAAATTTATACATTCTTCCCAGTCCTGGCCCAGTGCGGCAATCCGCTGCTATTCTTGAATCCAGCGAAATGCGGCGGCTGATAGAAGATGTCCGCGAACGTTTTGATTTAGTCATCTTAGATACTAGCCCCCTCAGCATATCCAATGATCCTTTGTTAATTCAACCCTACAGCGATGGAATCGTACTAGTGGCACGACCAAACTATACACAAGAGAACATGCTAGGTGAAGCTATCGATCAATTGGTTGAATCTGAACTGGGGTTATTGGGAGCAATTATCAATGGTGCTGATATCATTGTTTCTGCACGTGAAGAAGTTGCAAAATCATCAACATTTATATCTGAAGTAGAACAGTCAGAAGAAGTTTCAGCGAGTGCCAACAAAAACTAATAGTTTCAAATGTGGAAATTTTAACTTGAGTATCGCGTTAGCGTTCGCTTTAGCGTCTCTGAAAGAGAAGGGTCTTGCAGAACATTGAAAGGTAGCAATTTTTTTTGTTAAGAGTTTCAGGAAATGCTGTATTTAGTCGCGCCGAAACAAGCCAAATAAGGGAGCAAGAATTACCCCAAATACAAAACCACCGATGTGCGCCCAATATGCAACTCCACCAGTTTGCACGGTCATATTAGCGGCTGTTTGGAGAGTAGCAAGACCGGATATCACATTTTGCACAACAAAAATTCCAATTATGATTAGTGCTGGAACTCTGATTGTGGTGATGAAAAACCCCAAAAATATTAAAGTCATGACTTGAGCGTGGGGAAAGCGGATAATGTACGCACCCAAAATCCCAGAAATTGCACCACTTGCACCCAAAGAAGGAATCTCAGAATTCATTCCAATAAACCATTGGCACAAGGCAGCTAAAGCACCACACGCTAAATAAAAAATCAGATATTTGGCATGACCTAATCGATCTTCAATATTGTTGCCAAAAACCCAGAGAAACACCATATTTGAGATTAAGTGCCACCAACCACCGTGTAAAAATTGCGACGTAAATAACGTTATCCACTCTCCATTTAAATTGGTGGTTAACTCTTGAGGCACTACTGCATACTCACTGAAAAATTGACTTAATTGTGCATTCGGCAGGCTCACCTCGTGAATAAAAACTAAAACATTCATGCCAATTAACCCATAGGTGAAATACGGGGTGATTCGCGTCGGATTTTCATCGTAGAGGGGAAACACAGGTGTTTTTCCTAAATTATTGACTAACTGCAATATAGCTTGTCAGGCATGGCAGTTGCGAAGGTTAAACAATTTCACCTATTAAATTAATCAGTATAATTGAGGGTAACAAAGATACTACGAAAAATTATTGATACCAAGATTCTTCTTGAGATTTATCGCTAAACAAACCCAACAGTGGGCCGAGAATTGCCCCGAAGATAAACCCGCCTGCATGGGCCCAGTAGGCAATACCGCCGCTTTCCATACCGATGTTGGTACGTGCTTCAAGACTAGTAAGTCCGTAGAAAGCTTGTTCGAGAAACCAGAATCCTAAAAAGAAATATGCGGGGACACGGAAAGTTGGGAAGAAAAACCCTAAAGGTACTACACCAAGAACTTCGGCGTTGGGAAAGCGGAGAATGTATGCACCCATAACACCTGCGATCGCACCACTTGCACCCAAAGAAGGAATGCTAGAATCTTGAGCGAAGAACCACTGTGTTAAGGATGCCAAAACACCGCAAGATAAATAAAACAGTAAATATTTGGCATGACCTAATTTATCTTCAACATTATTACCAAAAATCCAGAGAAACAACATGTTGCCGGCTAAGTGCAAGAAACCGCCGTGCAAAAATTGCGAAGTAATCAAAGTTGCCCACTCTGGTACTGGTTGATGTACAGAGATACCAGCAAAGCTTAAAGTCAGTTCTCGTGGAACTACAGCCGCAAGGTGTAGAAACCCATTTAATGCTTGGGGGGGAAGATTTGCCTCATAAAGAAAGGCAAGGACATTAGCAGCAATCAGTCCATAAGTCACATAAGGCGTAATTTTTGTAGGATTATTATCTCTAATGGGAACCACGGGCGTTTTTTCCTGATTTTAAGACAGCAGTTACACAATACTGAATAATCCAAGTAGTTTCTTCTACCTCGTGGATGGATCTCACTTTGAGATTTGAGATTCATAGTAGGACTTACGCTCCAGCAAAGGATTTCCTGCCCAATGCTGCAAACTATTTATTAGATATTGACTGTGGAGAATAATCGCCTCTTGCTGCTAAAGAAACGCAATCACGCTGGTTATCCAAAAGTGAAAATATTACGCCAAGGATTTAGTATGACAAAACTTGATTCATTTTAGGGGTTGACGAGTTCTCCCCAAGCCTGAAAATATTCTATTTAATGCATAGCTAGGCAAACCCATGTTTTTTTCAAATTCTCTGAAAAATCAACTCCAGGGCTGGAATGAAACCATTCGCAATCAGCCGAAAAATCCCAATGCTTACATTCGCCGAGGCATGGTTAACTTTCAACTGGCTAAAATTGATGAATCTATTCAAGATTTTGATATCGCAGAGCAATTGGATGTCCGTATTAAACCTTATCTCTGGCAACGGGGATTATCGTATTATTATGCAGAAAGATTTGCTGAGGGCGCTGAACAATTTGAAATAGATTTGACAGTGAATGCTCAAGATGTAGAAGAAACAGTATGGCGATATCTCTGCGTAGCTCGTTCGTTAGGTGTTGAAGAGGCGCGTAATTCTTTACTAACTATAAAAAATGACCCTCGACGTATTATGCAGCGCGTATATGATTTGTATGCAGAAAATTGTTCGCCAGATGATGTTTTAATTGTTGGTCAATCAGAAGGGATAAAGGGAAATTTTTACAGTCATCTTTACTTGGGATTATATTACGAAGCTCAAAATAATCTTGATTTAGCTCAGGAGTATATAGTGAAAGCTGCTGATAATTATAAAATTGATGATTATATGTGGTATTTAGCGCAGGTACATAAAAAATTCCGAGGGTGGAGATAGTGCTTATAATGACAGATACGGTACTCTTCGACGAATATTTACTATGCCATGCACAATTCCTAACACTGCACCGATGTAAAGTCCAATATGGATTCCCCAAACCAACATAAACCTGGAAACTTCTGCTGGCTGAACGACTGGCGTAATCTGATCGGCAAAGAAGGGAAATTGAAAATAATAAAATATGAATCCTGCGATTTGAGAAACTACAATTGCCCAAGTAATCGGATATCGTGCCATTTTAAGTAATTGCCGATAAGACAAAGGTAACTTTCGTCTCTGATTAACCAATAAAAATATGCCGTAGCTTAAAAAACCAGCAAAAAAGCCCGCCTGAAATCCAACTTCACTGACTTCCCAGCGAAAACTATAACCATAAGGAATATTTTTGAAGTAATAAAAGTAAGCAGGTGAGACAGTACAGGTAATCTGATCGTTAACGATACCAAACCCAGCACCAATTAAACCGGACACCACCAAAAACGAGTATTCCTGAAGTTTTGTCGGTTTTGTTGGATTACGCCAGTAGTCTACCGCTACAACCAAACCCATCAGCAAAAACAAAATCAGCAGTCGGTATTGATATGGAACACTTTGCATAAGACAACTGGTTTAATCCAAAATTAGCCTTTCAGGAAGTGTGACTATTTACAACTTCTTCAGAATTTTCACCATTGTATGCGAAGCATCTGTGAGATCGCATGAAATTCAAAGATTGACTATCTATCATGTCAATTTTCGGTGGCTGCGGTTTCAAACTGTACTTGTCTGTACAAATGGGCGATCGCAATTTTTACATCCACTGATTCCAGTCGCAATCTCTCATCCAAACTATACTCTGACAGCACCACCCATTTCCACTGTTCGTTGCGCCGAAACACTTCTAGAACCGATTGAGCTACTTGTACTAAGACATATTCTTGCAAGGGTAAAGCAAGCATTGGCACGATCTCTTAATAATTTACTTAATGTAGAATAACGAAAAAAGGGCGTTCTCTTTTAGTATGACTATTCCCACATCCTCTGAACAGAATAAGCATCGAGTTTTTTATCCCTGCTAATAATAATTAAGGAGTGATTGATAGCCTGTGCAATCAACATTCGGTCAAATGGATCGCCATGATGTTGCGGAAGATTCCGAACTTGAACCGTATTGGCAAAAGATATCGTAAGTATGAGGATATCTGAAGCGTCGATCGCAGAACCTATTGTTTCATAGCTCCGTTGAAGCGATAATTTGCCAAGGTTCAACTTGATGGCAATTTCCCAAAGACTAGCGATGCTGAGATAAACGATATCTGCGGTATTGATCATCATCCTCAGATTATCTGGAAGGCTTAAGTCATTTTCAGTTAGCCAGATAAAAGCATGAGTATCTAAAAGGAAAGCACTCATTCCATATATTCCTTAAAAACTTCGAGAGGTTCATCAAAGTCATCAGGTAAAGGTAAAACAAAAGTTCCTTTTAAGATGCCAGATCGACGCTTTTTTTGTTGTCAACTTTCCTGAGAAACAGCCTTTGAATAATTCTCAATTAAATATTTAGCATAATGCAAGAGTTCTTGTTTAAGTGGCTCTGGCATTTGATCTAGTGTTTGTAAAATTTCTGCATCAATAGCCATGATTTCTCCTAAGAGGTTCTCCTGCTTGTAATTTTATGGGAATTTCTGGAAGGGATTTTATTTTTCGATAGCTTCGGTTTCAAATTACACTTGTCGGTACAAATGGGCGATGTCTACGACGGGCTATTCGGCGTCGCACACTGTGCCAGAATCGTAATTGTAGACGATTATGCTTGTTATAAGTGATATGTGCTTTTTAGATGTGTAGCAAATTAAGCGATCGTTTCTCACAGAAAACTTTCCGGTCATGCCTCAACAGATAACCTAAGTCAGCTAACGATTGAGATGAGCCACCGCAGAACACCTCCGGTTCTCACAGACAAGCTTAATACGGCCGGCTCCATTGATTTATTTCCATAGAAAAAGTTTAGGATCAGATGTCTCATATGCCCTCAAAACATCACTTGGTAAGAGTTTTCCTTTACCTAATATATCGACTGAAGAACCGTCCTGAATGATGATCTTGAATAAAGGCTGTCTGCTTAGAAGCATTGCTGCATCTAAATTGATCACCTGACCATCTTCCTTCAAAATAGCTAGAAATTCAGAAGATGATAAATACAGTTGCTGTTCATCATTTAGCTGCAAGGTTAACCTTCCGCCTTGTTTCCCTGTTGCATCTAAATCTGAAATCTGCCACTGAGTATCTTTGTAGGTCTTTGCAAGGTAATCCGCGATTAAAGCAACCCTTTCCTCAAGACTCTCTTCAGAAGTTTGGCTCAACGTAATAGCCCACAAACTACTTTTCATTTCTATTCCTCCTTTAGAATGGCTCTGGTTTTTTACTTCTGCTTGGAGTGCCTCCTGTAGGATTAGGCAACCATCGGTGCTGATGAGGTGGAGGAAGATGGTCAGGTGCGGCTTTTAAGTATAGGGTTTACGCTGAAATATACCAACAAGTGGTTTGTATATTATGTAAAACCACTTAATATCTATTCAATTTTCGGTAGGTTCGGCTTTAAACTGCACTTGTCGATACAAATGCGTGTAGGCATAGCTCGTCGTAGACATCGCTATTTCTATATCCACTGAATTGCTATCCTAACCAAGCACTAATGCTCTAGCATTTTATCTCGTAGATGCTTTATGCCGATTGCCTTCTAGACTTTTCGCAATAATTCCCGAATAGCGATCGCACAATCAGGGAAAGCTAAAGGTGAAATTGTCACATCTTCTGCAAGTATGCTCTAACTGTGGTATCTATCTGGACTAGGGAGACGATACATATACAACTTGCGTCCACTGACATCTAAAATCCGGTACTCAATAATGCCTGATTTAGCATAAGCGTTCGCCCTTGGCGTTGGCGAAGCCATCGCTTTTACTTCTCGATCATATTTGAGACTGTAATCACCTATTTCAATAATTGGTGAGTATAAGATTCAAGTTAACGTCCTAGCATTTTATCCCGCAGATGTTTAATGCGATCGCGCAATTTTGCCGCTTCTTCAAATTCTAATTTCTTGGCGGCTTCTTTCATTTGCGCTTCTAACAGTGTAATCAACTGGGGAATCTGTTCTAATGGCAGTTCATCTAGATGTTCATCTACAACTTTCAAGTCAGTTGCATTTAACCGCCGAGATACATCTAAAAAAGCCAAAATCGCATTACTTGATTTTTTCACAATTGGTTGTGGTGTAATCCCATGCAGTCGATTATGTGCCGTTTGAATACCGCGACGCCTGTCTGTTTCATCAATAGCTTTAATCATACTACCTGTCAGATTATCGGCATATAAAATCGCTTGTCCCTGGATGTGACGCGCGGCTCTACCAATAGTTTGAATTAAGGAACGCTCGGTTCGTAAGAAACCTTCTTTATCTGCATCCATAATCGCTACTAAGGAAACTTCGGGTAAATCTAAACCTTCCCGCAGCAAATTCACACCAACTAATACATCAAATTTACCCTCGCGCAAGTTCTGCAAAATCTCAATGCGCTCAATAGAAGTAATCTCAGAATGTAAATACCGTACCCTGATACCGTGGTCTTGCAAATATTCGGTTAAATCTTCCGCCATTCGCTTAGTTAATGTGGTAATTAACACTCGTTCATGGCGGTCGGCTCTATCTTTAATTTCGCCTAATAAATCATCAATTTGTCCTTCTGTGGGACGCACGGAAATTTCTGGATCAACCACCCCAGTTGGTCGAATCACTTGCTCAACTACATGATCTTCAGAAACTTCTATTTCCCAATTTCCGGGAGTTGCTGAAACAAAAATGCACTGATTCACTTTTTGCCAGAATTCTTCTGCTTTCAAAGGACGGTTATCGGCAGCGCTAGGAAGCCGAAATCCATGTTCAATTAAAACTTTTTTTCTAGCTTGATCCCCGTTATACATACCGCGAATTTGGGGTACAGTAACGTGAGATTCATCGATAATTAATAGCCAATCTTTGGGAAAATAATCAATTAAACATTCTGGTGCTTCTCCAGCTTGTCTTCCTGCTAAGTGACGGGAATAATTCTCAACGCCGTTGCAGTAACCCACTTCGCGCAGCATTTCTAGGTCATAGCGTGTACGCTGATCTATGCGTTGCGCTTCTAATAATTTTCCAGCTTGTTCTAAGTCTAGTTTTTGCTGTTTTAATTCTGCTGCAATATCATTACAAGCTACTTCTAACCGTTCTTCTGGGGTGACGAAGTGGCGTGCTGGGTAAACATTCACCGCTTCCAAACTCTTGAGAATTTCACCTGTCACTGGGTCAATATAGCGAATCGCGTCAATTTCATCACCAAAGAATTCGACACGAATAATTCGGTCTTCATAAGCTGGACCAATTTCTAAGACATCTCCACGGACGCGAAATTTCCCCCGACCCATTTCGATGTCGTTGCGGCTATATTGAACATTTGCCAAATCCCGTAAAATTTGGCGTTGATTTACTTCCATACCTATCTGAAGTGGGATGGCAGCTTTCAGATATTCTGCTGGCATTCCTAAACCATAGATACAGCTGATGGAAGCAACGACGATGACATCACGGCGTTCAAAAAGCGATCGCGTCGCTGAATGCCGCAACATATCTATTTCATCATTAATTGCCGCCGTTTTTTCAATATAAGTATCGGTAACGGGAATATACGCTTCTGGCTGATAATAATCGTAGTAGCTGACAAAGTACTCGACTGCGTTGTTGGGGAAGAAATCCCGCAACTCGTTACAAAGCTGTGCTGCCAGGGTTTTGTTATGCGCCAAAACTAAAGTAGGCTTGCCAATATTCTCAATAACTGCTGCTACCGAAAATGTCTTACCAGTTCCAGTGGCTCCTAGTAAAGTTTGATAACGATTGCCTGATTGAATACTAGCAGAAAGCTTAGCGATCGCTTGTGGTTGATCGCCTGTGGGACTAAAGGGAGCTTGAAGACAAAATTCTGTCATACAGTTTTGCTGTAAATACCCTATCTGATGGTGACGATTCCGCCCTGTATCCATTGTAGCTGGCTTCTTAAAGCAAATAAATAGTAATGATTATTTACAAAAATTATTAATTTACATCTACTTATGTATTGGTTTTAAAGATTCTTATATCTATATGGGGTTTTTTAAGGTTAAACTCTAGGGTATATGGGAAAAAATTTCATCTTTCCTTAATTATTGTAAAATTCAGTTAACAAACTAGAGGTGTTCGTTTATGGCTATTAGCAACGCTGGCAAAGCAACCAGTTCTCGGCAGAAGTATGCCAAGTCTACAGAGGAAGTTGAAAATCAACAAGACCAGAGCTTGAATGCAGATAAAGTCGAGGAAGTTAATGAACTGCCAGTAGGAGCTTCTGGAACACTTGCCATTTCTGGAATTCGTCCCATAGGTGCTAGCGACTTAGAAGTTGCTGAACACCTTTCAATTTCTGGGGTGCGTCCTGTTAGCACCAGTAGTTTGGAAGTAGTTGAAACCTATAACGCAATGGGTATTCGCCCAATTGGTGCTAATAAATTCCAAATTGTTGAAAGTATGAATCTCTCTGGTATTCGTCCAATTGCTTCAAGTTCATTGGTAATTGATGAAAGCTATTCGACATTCGGTAATCGTCCGATAGCATCAAATGAGATTGACAATTCTGAAAACCTGATGGGTTTTCTAGATTAAAGAAAAAAACATCCCCATAACTTGATTAACCCATTTTCTATACGAAACTGGGTTTTTTTATTTAAAAAGTAAAAATTACCATCTGTAACATTTGTTCTATGTCTTTTAGCATAGGTAACTAAACTATTTTCGCTTTATTTTATATTCAAATAACAGCCAGAACGCTTATTGAAACTAACTTTCTTAATTATGAATTACCAATTACCAATTCCGAATTATTGAATCTGCCTTGTGGTAGAAGGCTTTAGCAAAAACTTTAAGTTACTGTGTAAAAGTAATAACAAAGAGTTTCAAAGTTAGTTTATAGCTTTGAAATTAATTTTTAATTGAATCAGGAGGATCAAAATGAGCATAGAAGATCGTGCAAAGGCTGCTGCTAAAAATGTTGAAGGTAAAGCCCAAGAAGCATTAGGAAACGTCACTGGAGATCCAGAAGATAAAGCTGAAGGTAAAGCAAAGCAAGCCGAAAGCGAAGTACGTCACGGAATTGAAGACGTAAAAGATAATGTAAAGAAAAACATTGACTAGTAATTCATGATTTTTTTGCAGAAACTCTAGGGATATAAATGGGATTAATTCCATTTTTGCAAGAGAAAATCACGAAATGCTAAACATTCAATGCTATGCACCTTTATTCTATTCTTAGCAAGCGTTGAAAGATAAAGGACTAGCTTGATTGACAGAAATTTTATAGAGACGTAATTAATTACGTCTCTATATTTATGTTTAATTTATTCTTACAGAAGATTGCAAGTTAATAGACCTCTTGCAAAAATCCTTGAATCACCCCTCGCCGTATGTATTGGAGAGAAAGCAAGATTTCAAGTTTTCCTCCTTTATAAGGCAGGATTAAGGGGTGTAAGAATGTATTTCATTTAGATGCAAAATGCTCTAATTTATTTTTTATAATTATTATAACTATAAAGCAATACAGTTCACAATAAGCAACAAAAACCTGATTCCGTTGCAAATCTGTCTACGACGAGCGTAGCTATGACAACTTTGCTCAATCTGAAAATCATTGCAAATATCAAAATTTGTAGTAATATACCACAGGCATTAACTATCTTCAGCTACATCTGATTGTTAGCGCTCTTAAATTCACAATCGATGAGAATATACCGTGAACCTAACTCTTTATTTCCTCCGTCACGGACAAACAGAATAGCAGCCGCAATAATTCCTTTTGCGGTTCTATAAATTCAGAACTTACTCCAGAAGGTTTGGAGATGGCAAAAGCTTTTGCAGACACATATAGTTCTATGGATTGGACAGCAATATTTTGTAGTCCAATGCAGCGAACTGTGGAGACAGCAAAACCTTTGTATGAAGCAATAGGGATAGAACCACAACTTAGGGATGGTTTGAAAGAAATCAATTATGGCTTGTGGGAAGGAAAAACCCCAGAAGTCATTAGCCGTGAATATCACGATGATTATATTCGCTGGTCAGCAGATCCGGCTTGGAATGCTCCAACTGGCGGAGAAATGGCTGTCACAATTGCTTCTCGCGCCTTGCAGGTAATTGAAGAAATTAAACAAAATTACACTAGTGGAAATGTTTTAGTGGTTTCACACAAGGCAACCATCAGAATTCTTCTGTGTAGTTTTCTGGGGGTTGACGTGGGACGCTTCCGTTATAAGTTAATGTCTTGTCGTCACCAACATTACAACATTAAGGCTTAAGGTTACGAGATTAAGGCTTAATGCTACAACCTTAAGGCTTAACGTTACAACATTAAGCCTTAACATTACAACATTAATCACCAGTATTATAAGATTAAGGCTTAAGGTTACGACATTAAGCCTTAACATTACGACTTTTTGACAAAAGCTTATGCGATCGCTCTTTAGGGTAGTGCGCTTTGCGCGATCGCAAGCAATGCTTAAATAAAACTTATGAGTGATTTGACGTTGGCAATAAATCTTGCACTGCACCCTACGACTCTGTTTCTAGCCCATCCCGCGCTGTTCAAATTGCCTGGCACACCTATCTGGCGAACTCTTCACCCATCGCCTCGCGCAAAATGGTTTGAAACTGGCTTTCACCTAACTGCTGAAGCATAGGGACTAAAGCATTGATATAGAAAATAATAGTTAATGTAATACCACCTTAACCTAAAATTTACGCAGAGGTTAGCTGATTACGCAAATGAAATCAGCTAATTCTATTGGGCTAGGCTTTTAATTCAGTACAGATACAGCGATAATTTACTCAAATTATCACTGAGTTATTTTATGTTGCCAGTTATTGAAAGCATTGTATTACGTCAAATGGCTTCGGGCGATCGCCTCTACTTACAAATATACAAATTCATCGGCGCTCAACCTGGTAAAAAGGCTTACATTCAATCTAATCTGCACGGTGCAGAAATTGCTGGTAATGCCGTAATTCACCAGCTAATTGAGTTTTTATTAACAATAAATGATACAGATTTAACTGGAGAAATTTGGTTAGTTCCCGTTTGTAATCCAATGGGTACAAATGAACGCGCTCATCATTTTTCTCCTGGACGATATTGCATTTACGAAGCCAAAGACTGGAATCGCATCTTTTGGGATTACGAGAAAGAAGCTGATGATTTAGTAGCTTTTACTAAATCTCAACTTCATAGTGTTCTAAAGGTCATTCGACAAAATTATCTAACTATAATTAAGCAACAATTCGCAAAAACTTTAGAAAAACTTAATTCTTCTAGTGGTGTTCCTTACACTGAGCTTTTTGCCTACAAGCTACAAAATCTCAGTTTAGATGCAGATTACTTAATTGACTTACATACTTCTACAAATCAAGCTTTAGACTACCTTTACTACTTCCGAAATCGAGAAGAGAGTGCAAAATATTTCGGGTTTGATTTCGGAATCTTGCTTGATAAGTATGATGGTGATGCTTTTGATGAAGCTTTTATCAAACCTTGGTTAGCATTGGAAGCTTGTTTTAAAGAGTTGGGTAGGGAAATCAAGTTTGATGTAGAAGCTTGGACACTGGAATTAGGAACAGGAATGCAAATAAACCCTGATTCAGTTGCTAAAGGCGTAAGAGGTGTGAAAAACTATTTAGTGCAAAAGGGTGTACTGCAAATTCCTAATTTTTCAGATGACACAAAAACCCATGAAATGACTTTTAAATCTAACAGCAACCGGAAAAAATATTATGCGATCGCAGGTGGTATGATTCAATCCAGAATCGAATTAGGTAGCACAGTCAAAGCTGGTGAAAAACTCTATCAGATTCTCAGTTTTAACAAAGAAGGTCAACTACCTACTGTAATTGATGTCTGTGCTCAACATGATGGATTGGTTTATGATGTCGCAACCAATCAAGCCGTGAATGAAGGCGAGTTTGTGTTAGGAATTATTAGCTAGTCATTTGTCATTTGTCATTGGTTATTGGTCATTGGTCATTGGTCATTTGTCATTGGGAGTTTAGAGTTTTTTAACTCCTCACTCCTCACTCCTCACTCCTCACTCCTCACTCAGCACTCAGCACTCAGCACTCAGCACTCAGCACTCAGCACTCCTCACTCAGCACTCCTCACTCAGCACTCAATTCAGTCTCCCAAATAAATACTCATACCACGAGCAGTTTTAACTAAAGTACCATTGGGATCGACAGCGCTATATTGAGCGATCGCTTCTGTAATTGGTACACTTAATACTCGACGATTTTGCCATGTCACCATGCGATCGTATTTATCTTCGGCAATTAGATTAACTGCTGCTACGCCAAAGGCTGTTGCAACTAATCTATCTAGTGGTGAAGCAGTTCCACCCCGTTGAATGTGTCCTAAAACTGTGACTCGCGTTTCTACACCGATGTGCTGAATAATTTCATCGGCTAAATATTCGCCAATTCCACCGTATCGAGATTGACCTAAGCGATTGGTAATCGTCACATTTTCGCCATCTTGGGTACGAACTGCTTCGGAAACAATAATCAAACAATAGTTTTTGCCTTTCTCTTGGCGTTCTTTAATTTTGTGGCAAATATGCTCAACTGTATAAGGAATTTCGGGAATTAAAATTACATTTGCTCCCCCTGCAATTCCCGCAGCTATTGCTATGTGTCCGGCATCACGCCCCATTACTTCCAAAATCATGACTCGGCTATGACTTGCAGCAGTAAAATGTAATCGATCTAATGCTTCCGTGGCAATATTTACTGCTGTATCAAAACCGATGGCGTGTTCGGTAACGCCAATATCGTTATCAATGGTTTTGGGAATACCTACTAGATTAATACCACCTTGTTGAGCGAGGCGACGCAAAATTGCCAAACTACCATCACCGCCAATGCCAATCAAAGCGTCTAAACCTAGTTCATGATAACCTGCAATGATTTCTTCGGAGCGATCGTATAAACTTCCATCCGCCATTGGAAAAGCAAAAGGGTCGCCTTTATTGGTTGTCCCCAACATTGTGCCACCCGCAGTTAACAACGAGTCAACTTGGTCAACTTCCAGCTTGGTGAATTGTGGCGGACGCGCCATTAATCCTAGAGTCGCTTGACGGATTCCCAAAACCTCCCAGCCGTAAGTATTTACAGCACAATTTACTACAGCCCTAATCACAGCATTCAAGCCAGAACAATCACCTCCACTTGTCAGAATTCCTATGCGTTTGGGTTGTCCCACATCTTTTATTGACATTTTGATCCAAATGTATATATTAAGTAGTCGATGAAACTTAAGCCAAAGTTAGCAGATTAAACCTAAGCAAAAGTCCTACCTGTTAATGCCAAAGTAATTTTATGTTTCTTTTGGATCTAAAAACAAAACAAAGTCTAAAAATTCAGCAACTCTTGAGCCAGAAGTTAGAATTTATGTGGGTTTGGTATGATTATCGGTGAAATGAGGTAAACTTGGAGTTTAATTTTTTTAATATTCTGATTACTGAATTCTGACTCCCGAATATTACAAGTCAGGTTATCTCAGCTGTAAAATATAAGTGTAGAGTCGGTAGTAGATTAAACCTCGGCAAAAGCAATCCCTAAAAATGCCAGGGTAATTTTATGCCTATTTTGTGTCTAAGAACAAACCAAGTTATCCCAACTATAAAATATGAGGGTGGAGCCAAAGGTGACTAGTATTGAAAATTACAACTTCTCTTTTTCAGGAGAAGTAACAATTCCCCAGGCTCCTCCTGAGTTTAAATCAGGTTTTATCGGCATTGTTGGTCGTCCAAATGTCGGTAAATCTACTTTGATGAATCAGTTAGTAGGACAAAAAATTGCCATTACATCACCAGTAGCGCAAACTACACGTAACCGTTTGCGCGGTGTATTAACTACACCAGAAGCGCAGTTAATATTTGTAGATACGCCAGGAATTCATAAGCCCCATCATCAATTGGGCGAAGTATTGGTGCAAAATGCCAAAATTGCCATTGAATCGGTAGATGTAGTGTTATTTGTGGTAGATGGATCTGTGGCTTGTGGATCGGGCGATCGCTACATTGCTGAATTGCTCAGTCGCAGTAAAACACCAGTGATTTTGGGTGTGAACAAAACCGACCAACAACCGCCCGATTCGCAGTTTCTAGATGATAGTTACGCTCAAATGGCCCAGTCTCATGAATGGGAAATAGTGAAATTTTCGGCCAAAACTAGTACAGGATTACCGCAACTTCAAGAATTATTAATTGAGCATTTAGAAATTGGGCCATTATATTATCCTCCCGACTTGGTAACTGACCAGCCAGAACGCTTTATTATGGGTGAATTAATCCGAGAACAAATTTTATTGTTGACTCGTGAAGAAGTACCCCATTCAGTAGCGATCGCCATTGACCTAGTAGAAGAAACTCCCAGCATTACCCGTGTACTTGCTACCATCAACGTCGAGCGTGATTCTCAAAAAGGCATACTTATCGGCAAAGGTGGAGCGATGCTCAAAGCAATTGGTAGTGAAGCCCGCGAACAAATTCAAAAATTAATCGCTGGCAAAGTTTATCTAGAATTGTTTGTGAAAGTCCAGCCAAAATGGCGACAGTCGCGGATTAGTTTAGCAGAGTTAGGCTATCGCGTGGAAGAATAAAATTAAGTTAGGAGTTAAGAGTTAGGAGTTAGGAGTTAAGAATTAAAGAGTTATGAATAGCTCCTGACTTTCTGCTTTGTTTATGATTAGGTAGGTTTTTCAGATTAGACAAATTTCTTGAGTTTGAGAACCAACATAATTGTCTGAAGCCCTAAATCTCAGTTGAATAATTGAAAAGTTACTCAATGATTTCTTGGAAACCTAAATACCTAACCTTGAAAGCGACTCCTAACTCTTAACTCTTAACCGCCAACTCCTAACTCCTAACTCCTAACTCTTAATTAATAAAAATGTCTTTAGATACTCGCTATCCCTTAAATTTACCGGTCAATGCTTCGCCCTTGCGCGTGTTAATTGTCGAAGACGATCCGATGATGCAACTGGGATTAGAGCAATCGTTGATGGCTCATCCTCAGTTGGAGATTGTTGGACAAGCTGAAGATGGTTATTTGGGAGTTCAAGCTGCACTGCAACTGAAACCTGATTTGGTGGTTATGGATATTGGATTGCCGCGATTGGATGGGATTGCCGCAACACAGCAAATTAAGGCGGCGCTACCAGCGACTCATGTGGTAATGCTGACATCTCATCAAACGGAGACAGAAATTATTGCTGCACTATCTAGCGGTGCAGATGCATATTGTATCAAAGGTGCAAGTGTGGAACGATTGTTAAGTGCGATCGCAGCCGCAGTTGATGGTGCAGCCTATCTCGATCCCCAAATTGCACGGCGAGTAATTGATAATCTCAAACCGCCTTCACCTACCACCAACACCGCCAACTTATCTGGGCGCGAGTTAGAAGTGTTAAAGCTGATGGTAGATGGATTGAGCAACCCAGAGATTGCCGAAAAGCTCTATCTTAGTCCCAACACCATCAAAACTCATGTCCGAGGGATTATGAATAAATTAGCCGTGGATGATCGCGTGCAAGCAGCAGTTGTCGCACTGCGTTCTGGTTTGGTTTGATATCAGAATAAAATTATCTGCAACTTTCAAAATACTAAAGTTCAACCTTTGGCTAGTATTTTTAACTATTAAAATTGTTGTAAAAACTTTAAATTTAGCTAATTTTTTTCCATGCGCTCATTAATATTTCAAAATTTGAAGCTGACTATTCCTACAGCTTTAGCATTTACGGTTCTTGGTTATATTCTAAGTCTACCTCTGAGTTATCTTGGCAACTCAGAAGCAGCAAGATGGCAATTCAATTTCCAACGCACAACATTTATTGAAACCCGAAAGCTTGATGAGCTTGGAAGTTTTCAAGCTAGGGTAGCACTTGGTGGTACAGCGCTCGGAATCCTTGTAGCTCAAACAACTTTTATTACGTATATATTTGGACTTAGCAATCGTAGTACTAAGCAGTAAGCGACCAATGCAGCAAAGTACAGAAAAAAACCTTAGCCTTAGCAAAGATAAGAATACTGGTGTATCTAAACTTAATAATGAATTACCCACTTTCTGCCCTCAAAGCCGCGAAGAATGGCGAAAATGGTTAGAAGAAAACCATCGCACCTCTCTTGGTGTGTGGCTCATTTACTACAAAGTAAAAAGTGGTAAACCAAGTGTTCGATATAGCGAAGCGGTAAAAGAAGCTTTATGTTTTGGTTGGATTGACAGTAAAGTTAAATCCTTAGACGAAGAACGTTATATGCAAATATTTACACCTCGAAAACCGAAAAGTGTGTGGTCAAAATTAAATAAACAATATATTGAAGAACTTATAAAACAAAGCTTGATGACTACAGTTGGTCTGGAAAAAATTGAAGCGGCAAAAGAAAATGGTTCATGGAACTCTTTAGATGCGATCGAAGCATTAATTATTCCCTTAGATTTAAAGCAGGCTTTAGAAACAAACACAACAGCCAAAGGGTATTTTGAGGCATTTAATAACTCATCCAAAAAGAATATTCTTTTTTGGATTGACAGTGCAAAACGTCCAGAAACCAGATTAAAAAGAATTGAACAAACTGTAAACTCAGCAGCGATTAACAAAAATCCATTAGTACGATAACAAAGCTTATATCATTCTTGGACAAACTGTCTTTTGAAGCACTCTTGTTAGAGATTACCATATTTTTTAATCCCATTTACAAGTAGAAGCGTACATATATATGTACGCCTCTATAGCTGACTAATTTGTTGCCAAGATGTTTGAAAGATAGTCTACCTCAATGCATTTTAGTTAAAAGAGTTTGAGAGTTGATTAGGGTCAATATTAGTAGGAAATAACAAAATTTCCTTGCCTTCTAAACTTGCCTTTTGGTGAAGCAAAATTGCTTTTTCCAAAGAACAATATTTAATTGGAACCCATCTGTCGCTATAAAAGTAGACAGTTACTCGGCTCATTGCATACTCTTTCAACGGCAGTGGAAGAGACCAGGACGAATCCACAGTTTGAACCTTACCTGTTGAGTCCATGCTTTGAACCTCAGTTATTAAGTATATTTACTTTCCCTCATCAGAATCATTTGAAGGAACTATCATAAGTAATAACAATCTGCCTCAAAACTGCATCTTTAGGTAAAAATTAGAATAATTAAAATTGACCTCACTACCTTGGCACTAAATGCGATCGCTAATTCTTGTATCTTTGCAGCTTGGATTATATCCACAGGATAACCCCCTGAAATAGTCGTTACGGAGATCGCTATTGCAAAAATACAAGTAGGGATTTGATAGAAGAGTGCGATCGCATAAGCTAGTTTTCTTACAGCTATTTTCAGCTAAATAGCTGTAAGCTTTGTGCATCTAACTCTTAACAAATGTCCACTCTAGTACCTTGATTGGCGCTTCTTGTAGTACTTGAGATAATTCGGTGCTGCTCTCAAATTTCACCTGGGAGAGGTCGCAGGCTTCGACAGTGACCGTGAATTTATCGTCTTGGAAGGGCCAGGGTTTAACAACAACCAAGTTATCACTGCGCTGCATGATGTCATAGCGCTCCCCTTCAGGGCCCTTGCTAATTTCTAAAAACCGCTCATCATCAGGTAGTTCTTGCTGACAGAGAATAAGTGAAAGGCGATCGCACCATTGCATAAATGCATAGGCTGCATCAACTTCCTCCTTTTTGATGCCCAATTCTTTGCGCCAACGTTGCTGATTTTGAAGTTGCTCGTCTAAAAGTTTGTCTAATTTTGAAGACTTACCCCGGCTTGACTCATTTAAACGGCTGATGTGCATAGAAATTAATAGAGCTACCCATCGTCCACGGTAAAGGGCATTCTTTGCCAAATTAGCCAATTTATCGACACCTGCATCTAAATCGGCATTTGTGGAGAGCATGAAGTCCTTTGGCGCACCCGCTTCAGTTAGAATATCTTCTTCCCACTCTTTTTCTAAGTCATCGTGATGAGAAATTGCAGCTATTGTTTCATATAACCTTGCTGGTGCGTCTTTGCGTCGCCATTGTCCCGCTAGTTCAGCTGCTAATAAAGCATGGGCACGATGATAAATAACTTCCCAACCAGTTGGCGTAGCGTTGACAATCACAAGTTAATCTCCTGATTCTGAGTTTTGATTTTGAGTTGAATTAATTTCTGAAGTCAGAAATATCGGGGTAGAAATTGAAACCGCGATCGCTCTAACTTTTTCCGTGTGGATTAATATTTAATAGCTCTAGCTATTTTCAATTAAGTGTAATCCTCAAATACTTAAATAAAAATCCCGACTTCTTAGAAAAGTCGGGATTTTTATGCTCACCAAATGTAGCTAAACAGCCCAACATTTTCTCAAAAAGGTAGGTTATTTACCCACCAGATTATTGGGAGTTGTTCAGAATCTGCCAAAAACCTCTTTGCCCAAAATAAACCTATATTCTGACTGCAACCTATGCAATTAAGAGTGGCTTTCTAGCGGATCAGCCACATATTTGAATGTTGGCTCAGAATTCCAAGGGCCACGCTCATCTTGACCATTTCCGTTTGTAGATAGGTTGTAGTAAAGAGCAACAGTTTCATCTGGCTTAATATTACCAAAGAATGGATCTGTCAACTTACCTAGTGAATCTAGAGCTTTCATAAACATCTGGGTATGAGAAATTTCTCGTGTTAACAGATGGACTAAAGTCTCTTGAGTTCCTTTGTCGGTTGCCAACTTAATCAATTCTTCGTAAGTCTGACGAGCGCCAGCTTCGGCTGCAACGTTAGCTCTTAAATCACGTACTACATCTCCACCCTCATTCAAGTAACTTGCAGTCCAAGCATTACCTTGGCTGTCTAGAAAATGAGGTCCAATTCCTCGAACTGCAAAAAGAGTACTCTTGTAAGCCTCTGTTTGATCTACATTTTTAGTATGAGCCTCAATGAGTTTACCAACCATTTCTAAATGGCTGAATTCCTCAATTGCAATGTCTTGGAGCATATCTTTAATGCCAGCATTTTCGACATGGAATGATTGAACCCAATATTGAAGTGCTGCACTAAGTTCTCCAGTAGCTCCGCCAAACTGCTCTAAAAGCAATTGAGCAAAACGAGGGTTTGGTTCACTAACGTTAACTGCATGAATAGGCTCTTTTTTGTGAAAAAACATAGATTTACACTTCTCAAAATTTGGTGTTACAAAACGAATCAAGTTATCTCTCAGTTGTTTCCAGATAGAGCTAATTTGATGTTTTATAGCTTCTTAAACTGGTAATAAACTAAAAGACTGAATAAAACACAGCAATTATCTTAGGGTTGATAACTACCAATCAGCGGTTATACATTGCTGCTTCTTCTGATTAATCCCCACAGGTAAATAGCAACAATTGCACCAAGCACAGCCACTAAAATACCAGGAAAAGTTAAACCAGCGCCAGCCGCAGTAATTTGCAAAGTTCCTGTTCTAAACAAGGTAAATAAAGTTCCACCGACGAAAGCACCAATGATACCCAAAATCATTGTGGAGAGAATTCCGCCGCCTTGAGAACCAGGATAAATAGCTTTAGCGAGCGCACCTGCCAAAAGTCCTAAAACTATCCAAGCAATAATACTCATAACCGCCTCAACAATCTCACTCACTTAATATCTAAGTTATCAACTCCAACCCCAAATTCTTTCTACCAGATGGGGTAAATGCTAAATCCAAAAGTTATACAAAATAATTTATATCCAGATTGGATGAGAATTTACATTTTTTGCATCTTCATACTAAATGAAAGTTTTTGCATTTTGTAAGCTATAACTTATTAAAAACATCTAATCATAGACATAATTATTGTCTGCACAACTAAATACTAGTTACTACTCAATACATATATATTCTCTTTTATCTCTATCTTAAGGAGTAAAGTTGTATCTAACTTATTGGGGATGTATTAAAATATTTATTCAACTTTTGAGAATTTTCGTTACAACTCATCATTAATTATAAATAATTAACCAAGATTTTTATTGCAGATTTTTATTTAACAACTTTATTCCAATTGCCTTTTGACTGCCTATCCGGCTTGCACTGCGCTTCATACACCACACAAATCAGTTCAAACATAAAATCGGATTACTATAGTCTTAATAATATCCCCTCAACTTTGATTTTTAAGGTAAATTGAGGGAATATTATGTGGTAAAGATTTGCAGAAGTGATATCAAATAGCGCGGGAGAACTTTGTCTCTCGCGTTCTTGTGTGAGTATCAAATATGACGGCAATGTTTCTAACTAGTAATCTACCGATGTCGGTGATCTGGATCTGATTTTTTGATAAACTGACTAGGCCATCGGCTTCTAGTGGTTTTAAAGCCTTTAGTTCTTCAGAGAAATATTCATCAAAACTGATATGATATTTGTTTTCAATATCTTGCTTATGAAGTTGAAAATGAGACATAATACCCATAATCACATCCCGTCGAATAATGTCATTATGAGTGAGCTTGATACCTTTGCTAATAGGTAAACTACCTGCTGCCAGTGTCTTCTGATAATAATCCTTTAACTCCTTGTGGTTTTGAGCATAAGCATCTTCTAACATACTGATGGATGTTGCACCAAAACCAAATAATTCTGTTTCGGCGTGTGTAGTATAGCCTTGAAAATTGCGTTTAAGAGTGCCATTGCGTTGAGCGATCGCTAATTCGTCATTAGTTTTAGCAAAATGATCCATCCCAATAAATAGATATTGGTTATTCGTCAATTCTTCAATGGTCATTTTCAGAATCTCTAACTTTTCCTCCGCTGGGGGTAGCGCCTCTTGAGGAATATTTTTTTGTGTCGGTTTGAGCCACGGCACATAAGCAAAGTTAAAGACAACAATTCGGTCAGGATCTAATTCAATCGTTTTTTTCAGCGTCTCTTGAAATGTCTCACGTGTTTGATAAGGTAAACCATAAATTAAGTCTACATTCACACTTTCAAACTTAGCTTCTTTGATCCAACTCATGACATCAAAGAGCATTTCTTCTGGCTGGACACGATTTACAGCTACTTGAACTTGGCGATTAAAATCCTGAATGCCAAAACTAATGCGGTTAAATCCAATCTGTCTCAGAAAGAAAATGTAGTTTTTCTCGATATAGCGGGGATTAATCTCAATTGAGATTTCTGCTTGGGGATCGATGTTGAAATAGCGATTGATGTTTTTCCATAAAAATTCTACTTGGTGACGCTCTAAGTAATTAGGAGTACCACCTCCCCAGTGGATTTGCAGCACTTTTCTATCAGAATCGATTAAAGCTGCGGTGTTTTTAATGTCTTGAACCAAAGACTCCACGTAAGGTTTAGCAATATTCTTGTTGTTGGAAATTACTGTATTACAGCCGCAGAAGTAGCAAGCACTTTGGCAAAAGGGGATATGGAAATACAATGAAAGAGGGGTTTTGCGTTGATTCGATGCGGCGATCGCGGCCTTAAAATCAGTTTCAGTGAATGTTTCGCTTAACTCTGTAGCGGGCGGGTAACTGGTATATCTAGGTGCGCGAGTGTCGTACTTTTGAATCAGATCGAGATCAAACTTGACACCAGGTAATAGAAAAACCATTGAGTTGCTTTCCAATGAATGAAGGGAGTAGGTAGAGACGCGATTAATGGGGAGCAGCACTTCGGCTACGCTCAGTGACCGAGGAGCAGGGGAGCAGGGGAGAAGTTACAGTAAGTTTTTCCCCTCTGCCTCTTTACGCAATGACAAATGACAAATGACAAATGACAAATGACAAAATTAATTAGCCGCAGCTATTTCAGTGCTACCTGAATTCTGAGAACGAGTGAGGCTATTAAAGAGAACTTGACCAAGTGCTTTAATTAAACTTCCCTCTAACTCTTGAGCCATCTTTAAATTGAAGCCAAAGGCATTATTGGCTTCTGCAACAATCCGTTCTGCTGTTATATCATCAATGGGTAATGCATTTAATGCCTGACGATACTTATCCTTAAATACCTTTTTGTCAGGAATTTGCTCAAAGTTATAAAACGATGTGCCTTCATAGCCAGAAAGCTTCAGGGCTGACTGAGCAACTTTTTGTAGCATTTGACCCCCAGAAAGATCGCCCATGTAGCGAGTGTAGGCATGACCTAGCAATAAGACTGGTTCACTAGTAGAAATTTCCCGAATGCGGTCAATGTAGCTCTGGGCAGCAGGTGAAGGTGTAATTTGCTCTCTCCAATTATCCCCATAATAGAACACCATGTCTTTTTCGAGCGAGGATTGGCGATTAAGTTCCAAAAAGTAAACTCGACTAATCACAGGATGTTCTACATGGCTTTCTAATGCCGCTTCTAGTTCGCTGTACACGTAATACAAGTTGCTTAAGAATTTGGCGAAACAGTCTCTATCCACAACTCCTTGCAAAAAACATTTCATGAATGCCACATTTTCCGCTGATGTGTGGGCTTGTTGAGTTCCAGAGCGGAGTTTGATGGCTAGATTGCTACTCATTGTTGCTTCCTTCATGTTCAAGCGCAAAGTTTCTCGACAGTCACCAACTCACGATGGCTGTCACGACCAGCTAAAAAATTGTTATTCTAGGTTTAGAAAGGATGTGCATCACTCTATTCAACAAGTACAACTGCCGATGCAAATCCCAGCTATTTTTATTTATCCTAAGATTATTTAACTATTCATTCATATATAGCTATTAAGATATTAATATTTATTTATGTTTTTCAGATGCTCATGTTTAGACACATCCCAGTAGGGACGCAAGGACTTGTGCCCCTACTGCGTAGTCTATTTACCTGAAAAGCTATGCGAACTCATTAGACCTCTTGCAAAAATATATTTTTGCACTCTTAGGGAAAAGGAAAAAGGTTAAAGGGAAAGGATTTTGAGTTTCTTTACCCTTTTCCCCTGCCCCTTATTCCCAGAGGGGGCCCCACCTTCCCCTTTACCCCGACAAATGCCAAGAAGTCTATTGTAAAATGCTGCTAAAAATTACCCTTGATAGACTGCATTATTGGGTATCTATTGCAGACTTACCTAATCAAACCTGTCGATATTGAATCATTGAGAGGAACAGTTTATTGGACATTTGCTGACAAAGAATGTAGAGATAAGTTAGCGCAGTTAGGTGAAGCCTAGTCCAATTTTGCATTTCTACCAGGATTTTAATGCTACTGAAGGACAAATTTAACTTAATCTTATCCTTTTTTTGATTTGTTCTTAGTTGTACTAAGACTTTTAATACAATAGATTGTATTTAATCAGTATAAAATTCTTCTATAAAAATCCAATTTAATTTTTGAAAAGCTTGCCTGCTCTAGCTTTGGGTGATGTAAATCAGAGCTTACGTATAGTTAAAAAGATTAATACCGGATTCTTAAGAGTTCTATGTGATATTCTCAAAAAAGATTTAAGGATTCAGCTGACCGTTTGGTATTGTCCTCACTAAATCAGGATAAACTTTATGTATCGATTCCAGATCAGTGCATACACTCAAACGGGCGAATCCATTGGTCTGGTGGGTTCTACTCCAGAGTTGGGATTGTGGGACATTAGCAAATGTGTTCATCTGCGTACAAGTGGCGATCGCTATCCTTTATGGTGGACAGATATAGAATTTGACATTCAGCCGCCTTTGGAATCAGGCGATGGACAGAGAGTTGAATATAAATACATACGTCTCGATGCAAACGGCAACGCCCGATGGGAGAGCTTACTAGATACAAATCGCTGGATTCCGATTGACTCTAACGATGATGCCAGCAAAATTATTGTGGATGATGGCGTATTCAGTTATTTACAACCTTATCCCTTCGGATACATTGAGCAGCCTGCTGTCAGAATACCCCTGGATGAAGAGTCTGAAGGGTTAAAAATCGTGGTCATTGGCAGTTCCGTCGCATTAGGTCATAGAGCTTGGTTTTTGAAAGGTTGGGACTGGCTGCTGGCACAGGCTTTGAAGCAAAAATATGGTCATAAACTCGTGAATGTGTCGGAGGTGGGGGCGAATGTCAGCAAAACGATCGCTCGATTCCCCTGGTTTGTCACCCCAGAACAACCGGATATCGTAATCATTGCCCTGTCTCTGGGCAACGAAGGATTAGCCTACTGTCCCCCTCATGAACGGCGGGCAGTACAGCGACGGTTTGAAAGTGGCTTGCAGCAGCTTGTGAAAATGACCCGCGACATCGGAGCAATCCCAATTCTGGGCGGAGTCTATCCCAACGGGAATTATTCCCTGGAACATTACTGGTTAATCCGAGACACACACAACCGGATGCTCAGTTGGGGCGTACCTGTACTGGATTGGTTGGCAGCTGTAGATGATGGACAAGGACGATGGAAAGCGGGGACATCCTTTGATCCGGCTCACCCGAATACAGTCGGTCATAGCCTCATGTATCAGCAGATCGACCACCATTTATTCGATATCGACAAAGACGAATTAGCAAAAGAAAAACAACGCTTCCAGCAACAGAATGAATTTCCCATCTACTTTAATAATGGGGGCTTTCATGTCTCTGTCTGCATGGAAGAGAAGCGTTTACGGATTGTTAATTCATCAGAATACAGCTACACCATCGCTCCCTATTGGCAAGAACTACAAACTGCACTGCAAAGTAAGGCTGGATTGATATCAGGTATTTACATTGCGAAGAATACCCAGCCGGGGACGCTCCCCTTCTTGGCTGTAGAGGATGGTGCGATCGCAACTACAATCAACATCCCCCCTAATACCGATCTAGAATATAGCGCTGCCTTCAATCTATTTTCGCCGAACAACGTTTTATTCTATAACGGTCATTTGGGGATTTTGCAAGCGGATGAACGCCACCTCTGGATAATCAACGAATCAGACAGCGAGTACAACATCCAGCCAATGTGGACGGAGGTTTGCGACGCACTTAAAGCCATACCATCAGGAGTTTATGAAGATCCGCTTTATCCCGATGTCCCTTTTCGCACGATGATGATTGGTAAGGATGGGCTAGAAAGCCGGGTGAAAGCACCACCTAAGTCTGCGGTGTTGTTCCAATACAAATGTGAGTTATCGGATATCAGCCGTGTGGCGATTCTTCCCCTTGGCGATCGCTGTGCCGTCCGCATGATGTTATATAAAATGGAGTATGATGGCCCCGCCTTTCCCTTCGATCTCACACGCACGACTAATATTGCAGATGTTGCGGATGCGATCGAACACGGTTTTGATGATATGTGGAACCCTGCTTTTTTGCATTACAGTCCCGATGCAGGTAGAATTTACCACGGTAAGTGGTCGGGTTTATCCTTTGCCCATGAAGTCGAGGAGACAGACGACCCAACGAATGATATGTTTCCCGTCCATGAACGGATGCGCATTCGCTACACAGCACGCTCTGAAAGGTTTTGGTACGCATTGCAGCACTGCGACAAAGTGCTTTTTGTTCGCACAGGAATTAGCGATCGCGGTGGTGTGATAGATTTAGTTAACAAGCTGCAAAAACAATGCCAGGGGAAACCATTTCATCTCTTGCTTCTTTCTCCCCAAAGCAGTGATGAGTTTTTAGACCTTCCTAATGTGCTGCATTACAATGTCGAGTTTAATCCCGATCGCATGTATGACGATTTAGGACATTGGATGTACTGCACAGATGTAATGCGAGAAATTCTGGAATCCCTTGGTGTGTCCAGCAAAAACCTCTTTTGGTGTCCGCCCAAACCTCCGAAGGGATGGGAAACTAGATAGGAGCGATCGCAATACTGTTCGGTTAAGGCAAGAGACGCGATGAATCGCCGTCTCTACAATAATTACGTCATTTGCTATTTCGGCGAACTCATTTGTTATTTTGGCGATTGGGTTGTTTGAGTGGCTGTGAAATAATCTGCCGATTACTTGCAGCTTGCTTTTGTCGCAAATCATCACAAATTGCTTGTAAATCGTAGTTGAAAGCCTTTGCATGTTCTTCTCGAATTCTATAAATCTCTTCAAGAATTTCATCTTTCCACATGGTTTCGATGTAAACAGTTTCGCTCATCTGTTATTAAGCTGTTATAGCCGTAGTCACACAGATTAGGACAGTGTTGATTGCTCAAAGTCCTGAAAAAACTGGATTTTTACTCAGCACTCAGCACTCAGCACTCAGCACTTAGCTATAACTTTCTCATGTTATCCGAAGAGATCACTGGGGATTCACTTACTTTTAAGGACTTACAAGGTTTAAAATTTCTAGGTCTAGTTCAGTGTGGATGATCGCTATCAGCAAAATAGCTCAACCACCGTCGGTTTAGTAACTTTACCCATCACGTTGCGCGGTAATTCTTCAACTATCAAAATTTGGGTTGGCACTTTATAGACAGCCAATCGCTCTTTTGCCCAACTTCTGAAAGCTTCTAATGTTAAAGGTTGTGAGTCTTGCAATACCAACGCCGCACACACCCGTTCACCCCATTCTAAATCAGCAACTCCAACCACTGCACATTCCTGAATATCTGGATGCGATCGCAATACTTCTTCAATTTCTAAAGCTGAAACTTTATACCCTCCAGTTTTGATGATATCCACGCTCATCCGTCCCAGAATTCGGTAGTTGCCATTCTCCACTACGGCGGTATCTCCAGTACGGAACCAACCATCTTGGAAGGCTTTGGCGGTTGCTTCGGGGTTTTGCCAATATTCGAGAAACACTCCGGGGCCTTTAACTTGGATCTCTCCTGGTGTCCCCCCTGGAACTAACTCTCCGTTCTCATTTACTAATCTCACTTCAACTTGAGGCAGAGGCTTCCCCACATATCCAGACAACCGTTCACCGTGTAAAGGGTTTGATAACGCCATCCCAATTTCAGTCATACCATAGCGTTCCAGTAGAAAATGGCCGCTGATGGTTTGCCACTTTTCTAAAACTTGAACTGGTAATGCTGCCGAACCAGAAACCATCAGGCGCATTTTAGCACAGCCTTCTGACATGATTTTTTGGCGTTCCTTTGAGGCAATTCCCCAAGCCGCAATCAGTTTTACATAAATCGTTGGTACTGCCATAAATAGAGTTAAGTCACCATCACAAATTCGGTTCCAAACGGTTTCGGCATCAAACTTGCTCAATATATGGCATTCTGCTCCAGCCCATAATGCACAAGTCAGTACGTTAATAATTCCATGAATATGATGTAGTGGCAGAATATGTAAAATGCAATCATCCGATGTCCATTCCCAAGCTGTGATTAAGCTAGTCACTTGCGCTTGAATATTTTGATGAGTTGTAACTACACCTTTTGGTTTACCTGTTGTACCGCTAGTGTAGAGAATTAAGGCGCGTTTCGTGATATCTATCTCTGGGAGGCGACTAATATTATGTGGAAGCGTTTCTGAGGTGAGGATAAATCGCAAATTGTGTTCTTCAGCGAGCGATCGCAGTATACCCTCAAAATTAGGATGAGCAACAATAATCGATGCTCCAGAATGGGTAATTACATACTCTAATTCTGGACGTGGGTGGGAAATACACAGAGGTACAGCTATGCCACCAGCCCGCCAAATTCCCCATTGAGTGGCTACATACTCAAACCCAGGCGGAATGAGAAAGGCAACTCGCTGCTCTTGTAAATCTTCTGTATTTTGAAGAAGACTTGTTGCTATTTGACTGGAAGTGTGGAGCAAATCCCGATAGGTAAATGCTCCGTCCGTTGTCAAAATTGCTGTTTTCTCGTTGTGTTCTTCAGCACGAATAATTAATGGTAAATTCACGTTTGTTTGCCGATTTAGGGTTAATTCAGTTTACCTAAATAAAGTATATATAGAAATTTAACTTATTCCGCACCAACAGGCTCAAATAACAACCTTTTTAATGAGTTGATAATATTTTTTTCGTAATTTTATAGATATTACAACCAACGTTGTTTTTTAGCATAGACAATACTGCCAATCACAATTAATGCCATCATACAGATTACTACAGGGTAGGCCCAAGGTTGTTCTAATTCCGGCATATATTTGAAATTCATACCATAGAAACCAGACAGAAAAGTGATTGGTAGAAATATGCTTGAGAGGATAGTCAGGCGATTAATTCGTTCACCTGTTTTACTAGCAATATTATCGCGTTGAATTTCCATTAGTTCTGACATCCAGGCTCTTATAGCTTGATATTCTTGCCAGAGTTTATCAACGTGATGAACCAATTCTTGATTGAATAGTTCTTTTACTGGCTGGCTGATCCATTGGAAATCTTCATTATTCATAATAGCCATAAGTAACTTGATGCTTTGAAAATTACGGCGTCCAGAACGAGTAGATTGCCTCATTGTGGCAATTTTTTGGTACGTTGATTCATCACCAGAATTGTCTAAAACTTCATCTTCTAAATCATCAAGTTTTCTAGAAATATAGGTAAATACAGTTTCATAATTATTTAAAATATCTTTAAATATGAGATAAAAAAGATAGTCAATTCCCAATTTTTGAATATCTATAGTTCGCTTTTGAAGATTATTAGTTAAAATACTTAAAATTTTTAGTTCGGTGATTTCAAAAGTTATGATAAAATTATTTCCAACCACAATATTACCACGCACAACCTCAAACTCATTATTTTTTATTTGAGAACTTAGGATTTCATAGCTGTCAAATAAACAATCTTCTATATCTTCATCAATTCCTACAGGGGAATGGTTGAAAATCATGTTAACACGAGATGGATTTAGTCCAAAGTGCTTGATAATTCTGGCTGTTCCAGTGCGATCGCGGAAGTGAACACAACGCAACCAATTATTCTGAGAACCATCAATTCTTTTCAGTACCGTATCGACATCTCTATGGGTGAATATTTCTAGGTTATCTGGATAAAAAGTCAGGAGAATTAGCATATAGGAATCCTAATTGAGTCGTAATAAAATACTGTGACTCATGGGAATTAATCAGGACTTTAGCCCTTGTTTTATAAGCAATAAAATGCTTACTACAAACCATCAAAACTAGTTTGATAAAGTAATAGCCGTAAATTTGTAAAGTAAAACACATTTAAATAGCACAATCACTCTCTAAGAGTTTTGACTGTTGATAGTCGACACTATATTGAGTGGAAACTCAATTTTTTTCTATTTTCCCAGATTTTGGGCGAATAGTTGGCGCTGGTGCTGACTTATTTTGCAGAATTGCAATTTCACGCCGTGCATCTTGATAACTATCTTGTTCCCCTTGCTGTTGGAATAGTTTTGCAGCTTTTTTGAAATCTGCGATCGCACCCAGTTTATTTTTCTGCTTGGTGCGAATCACACCCCGGTTATAATAGGCTAAGGCGTTGTTAGCATTAATTGCGATCGCTCGTGAATAATCCTGATTTGCAGCTTTTTTATTTCCCAGTTCGAGATAAGCGTTACCACGGTTATTGTAAGCTGCTACATTATTAGTATCTAGTTTTAGCGCTGCGGTGTAATCTTCAATAGCACCTTTATAATCTCCAAAAGAAAAGCGGTGAATACCTCTGTGAATATAAGCTGCAATAAATTTAGGATCGATTTGTAAAATAGTGTTGTAATCTTCAGTACCTTCTACTTTTTTTCCCAGATCGCTGTAAATATCACCACGATTAAGATAAGCTTCTATGTATTTGGGATTGATGTTGATTGCATCTGTATAATCTTTAATTGCTTGATCTTTTTGTTTATTAATAGATTGAGTTAAACCCCTTTGATAATAAGCTTTGGCATCACTAGGATTAATCTTAATTACTTTATCAAAATCTTGGATTGCTTCAAGTCTTTGTTTGAGGCGACGGCGAAGAATACCTCGTTGCAAGTAGGCTTCAGTATACTGGGGTTTAAGAGCGATCGCTTTGCTAAAATCTCCAATTGCGCCTTTGTTATCTTTCGATTGAGCACGAGCTAATCCTTGTCCATAGTAAGCATAAGCATCTTTAGAATTTAACTTAATTGCTTGAGTATAATCTGCGATCGCTTCTTTGTATTTGCCTAATGCCGAAAGAGCAAATCCTCGGTCAAAATAGGCATTAGCATCTTGAGGATTAAGTAAAATAGCTTGACTAGAATCTGCTTGTGCTTGCTCGTAGTCTCCTAATCGATAATAAGCATCACCTCGCCTATTATAAGCTAAAGCGTTTTGCGGATCTAATTTAATAGCCTGATTGAAATCTTCAACTGCTCCGTCATACTTTCCTAACTCATATTTATTTACGCCCTCTTGATATAATGTCTTTTGGGCATCAATTACAAGTTTTGGCGATCTCAATTGCCACGCTGCAACACTAAGGGTAATACAGCCAGCTATCCCCCCTATAACTAGTAATAATTTTTTCTGATGTTGTTTTTGGTGATTGTCATCAACATTTATTAATTTTTTCAGGTCTTCTAATACTTCGGTTGCATACTGGTAGCGCTTACGACAGTCAAAACGCACCATTTTATTAATAATTCTGGCTAATTTTCTGTTAACTTTTAGATTTTTATCGCGCCAAAGTATTTCACCTGTCAGCTTATTTTTCTGACTTCGTAAATTAGATATTTCGTTTGCAGGTAAAGCTTTTAGTGCGGCGATCGCAACGATACCTAAAGCATATATATCGCTGTTATATTTGAGGTTGCCGTTAATTTGTTCTATCGGCATATACTCGGAATTTTCAACAGTATTATCGGTTGCTTCATTAAAAGTACCCAAATTAACCAAAACTAACTTTTTATCTGATTCCCGGCGAATAATATTTGCTGGTGTAATATTCCGATGAATTATGCCATAGCTATGTACAATAACCAAAGTTTCTAATATCTCTGACAAAAGAGTAATTACTTGGTCTTCTTTGAGAAGTTGTCCCTGGATAATTTCGTCAGTTAAAGGATTACCAGGTATGAATTCTTGGACTAGATAAAATTCTTCATTTTCTTCAAAGGAAGCAATGAGCTTTTGAATTTTATCGTGTTCTTGTCCGAGTTTTTCTAAAGTTTCTCCTTTGCTGGCAAACAAGCGGCGTAGGATTGTTAAAGCTTGGGGATTGCTATTAGGAAGAGATAACTGCTTTACTATAAATTCTTGGCCATTAAGATTAACATCTTCAACTAGATAGGTTTTCTCTTTTTCCCCATCATTGAGAGTTTTTAGTATTTGATAATGTCCATCTAGTAAATGACTATTCATCAATATAAATATAGTCTAATAAATTGTTCGATTATAGCTTACGTGTTATTACTAGTGATTTTAAAATATAAATATTTATTTATTAAGCAACTTCAAATAAGATCGATGCGTGGGCTGCTACCGCGCGTATATTGCAAAGTCCCTCCCTCAAGCTTGCTACGGTGTATACACAAGTCTGAAATAGCTCAGTAACCAAGGTTTTACCCCACCCTAACCCTCCCCTTATAAAGGGAAGGGAATAAGATTCTCTTGTTTCCCCCCTTTACAAGGGGGGATTAAGGGGGGTAATTTGACTTGTGTAAACACGGTAGCCCAAGCTTGGGAGAGGGATTTAGGGCGAAAGCTCATTGATTCAGATTTTACGCTGGCACGACAAATTTCTCGCTACCAGCCAGTTCAAAGGCTGCATGAATGGCTTGTAAAGCTTTAACACCTTGCTCTTGTGCCACAACACAACTAATTTTGATTTCTGAAGTGGCAATCATTTGAATATTGATTTGTTGTTGAGCTAAAGCTTCAAACATTTTAGCCGCAACACCTGGTTGTCCTAGCATCCCTGCACCGACAATACTTACTTTAGCGATCGCACTATCTAAAACAACTTCCCCCCATCCTAACTCTGCCGCTACTTGGGTAAGCATTTTTTTGGCATTTTCCCCGTCTATCCGCGAGACTGTAAAAGCAATATCTCTTCTGGGAACACCATCAATCACCCGGCAACGCTGAGATTGGATAATCATATCAACACTAATATTGTGTTGCGCTAATAATCCAAACAACTTTGCCGCCATCCCTGGACGGTCTGGCAGTTGGCGAATCGCAAGACGCGCTTGATTCAAATCGAGGGCGACACCGCGAACGGGAGGTGAGGAGTGCTGAGTGCTGAGTGCTGAGTGCTGAGTGCTGAGTTTTCCATCATTACTCCCTGCTCTCTGCTCTCCTGCCTCAATCTCAAAGGCGGTGCGGAGTGCGTTGACGGCGCGATCGCATTCTGCTGCATTGACTACGCAACTTACTTTCACTTCGCTGGTGGAAATCATCTGGATGTTCACGCCTGCTTCGGCTAAGGTGGCGAACATTTTTGCAGCTACGCCAGGACGGCCAATCATTCCTGCACCTGCGATGCTGACTTTGGCAATGTTATGTTCTACCATTACCTCGGCTTCGTCAGATTTGGGGTTAGATTGACTCCTCAGTGCTGGAGCGATCGCTGTTGCTACTGCTTCTGCCCGTTTTAGTATTGGTGTTGTCACCGTAAAGGCAATGTCATTACTGTTACCTTCATGAACTGACTGAATAATCAAATCCACGTCTACTTTTTGCCGAGAAATTTCGCCAAACAATCTGGCTGCCACACCTGGTTTATCAGGTACGCGCAACAAAGCGACTTTTGCTTGGTTAGTGTCAAATTCTACATGATCTACAGGACGGGCAATTTCCAGATTGATTAGCGATCGCCCTTGGGGTTTGGCTGATGTCACCCAAGTACCTGGTTGATCTGTCCAGCTAGACCTAACTACAAGGGGAACCCCATAGTTACGGGCAATTTCCACAGCACGGGGATGCAGCACTTTTGCACCCAAGCTAGCTAATTCCAACATTTCATCGCAGCTGATGGCATCCATCAACTGAGCTTCGGCAACCAACCGGGGATCTGTAGTGAGAATACCTGGAACGTCTGTATAAATTTCACAAAAATTCGCTTTTAAAGCGGCTGCGATCGCCACTGCTGAAGTGTCGGAACCACCACGCCCCAAAGTCGTAATTTCCATCTCTCCGGCGCTAGAGATACCTTGGAACCCAGCTACTACAACTACTTTACCTTCATTTATGTGGCGAGTTAAGCGAGTAGTTTCAATATGCAAAATCCGAGCGCGGCTGTGTTCAGCTTCGGTAACAATTCCTACTTGACCACCAGTCATGGAAATTGCGGGTTGTCCGAGTTCCTGCAAAGCCATGCTGAGTAAGGCAATGGTTACTTGTTCGCCAGTGGAAAGCAGCATATCCATTTCCCGGCGATTAGGATTTGGAGAAATTTCAGTAGCTAGTTTGACGAGTCCATCGGTGGTTTTGCCCATTGCCGAAACCACTACGACAATAGAGTTTCCAGCTTTAACAGTTTTATAAACACGCTGTGCAACAGCTTGAATACGTTCGACTGAACCGACAGATGTACCACCGTATTTCTGAACTATGAGCGCCATAACTTTTTATTTAATCAATTGTGCCTGCTTTCATCAATGCTTCCGCCTGGTAAGGAAGCTTTCAAGGCTTATCAGTTATATATTTTACTAAATATTGCGTCGAATACTTTATAATAATTGATTATTCAAAAACTACATCTTCATAGAGTGTTGCCATTGTTTCTTCAAAATCCACGCTATTGAGTCGAAATGATTGATGCTCTGATGTGTAAGATTGTAAAACCCATAACCCTTGTTCATTACGTCGAAAACACTCAACTCGCTGACGTTTTGTATTAATTAAAACATATTCTTGCAGACTTTCCAGTGTTTGATAATCAGCGAATTTATCGCCCCGATCAAAGGCTTCGGTAGAATTAGATAAAACTTCGACAATTAAACAGGGAAATCTTTTATAACCAGGCGTTTCTCGATCTCGTTGATCGCAAGTAACCATCACATCGGGATAATAAAAGCGATTCAGAGATTCGATTCTGGTTTTCATGTCAGCGATGTAAACACGACAACCAGAGCCGCGCACATGATTACGGAGGAGAGACGCCAAGTTAAGAGCAATGGTAACGTGTGGATCTAGCGCTCCAGCCATTGCGTAGATGTAGCCGTCGATGTATTCATGCTTGATATCGCTCTGTTCCTCCATTTGGAGGTATTCTTCAACGGTGACGTAGTTTTGTTGGGGCGAGGCTATCATAGTTGAAACTTTAATTCAGGAATATAAGCTTCATTCTAGCGATTGTTTACTATCATCATCTTGAAATTCTTTGATTTTGGCATATAAGCTGGCAACCGTTTCTTTAGCAAATAGTTTTTCTTTAACTTGCAAATAGTCACCTTCATTTATTTTACAAGCTGCCCAAAATTTCATTACTTTTGATGGTTCTAAATGAGTGAGCAAAACCTGCATAACTTCTTGTAAATTTTCTTGTTCGTTAATAACTTTAATTTCCATTATCTACCTCAAAAATAAAATTAGTTGGGTTGATTACCAAAAGTGATAAATCTTGGCATCGGTTGATTAATCTCCGATCGCAAGTAATAAAATAATTACTGTAGACGTTGCATCGACCAAGCACCATCATTCAACGTAAGATTAAACTGGTAGCACAACGCGAGATTTCATGGCGATAAGGTTTATTCTGAGCGATTATGTTGACCGAGCGATCGCCCAGGCAATTTATGACAAGCTTGAAGATGGTACATTTGCAGGTAGAATTCCTGTTTGCAAAGGAGTAATAGCCTTTGCATCAACTTTGCGCGAGTGTGAGGATGAATTACGCTCAACGCTAGAAGACTGGATTTTGCTTGGGTTAAAGCTGGGACATTCTCTACCAGTAATTGATAATATTGACCTCAACAAAAAGCCGACTCTTGAGCCGATGGATACCCTGTAACGTCGTGATTTTGTAAAAAAATTACGACCGCTTGGCTTTGATGGCCCTTTTTCTGGAACAAGACATCAGTTTATGGTTTACGGAGAATATCGCCTAACTATTCCCTCTAATGATGAGTATTCTGTACCGCAATTGCGGATGATGATTCGAGAAGTTGAGGTTATTCTAGAGCGGGAAATCACGTTAGAAGAATGGAATAGTCTTTAAGATTTCCAAGAAGCGATGTCTCCGACGGGCGGTTCCTGAGCGCAGCCGAAGGGCTACGCCTACGCCAGCTTTCGGCTCAATGATATACCAAAATGAATGCGTGAATTACTCAAATGAGAAAGCAAACTGGGGTTTGAGTAAGTCAAAGCTGCTTTTACTTGCGGAAAACACCAAAATGAGAAAGTAAAAGCTTCTTTTGCTTGCGGAAAACACCAAAATGAGAAAGCAAACTGGGGTTTGAATAAGTCAAAGCTGCTTTTGCTTGCGGAAAACACCAAAATGAGAAAGTAAAAGCTGCTTTTGAGAAAGTAAAAGCTGCTTTTGAGAAAGTAAAAGCTGCTTTTGAGTAAGTAAAAGCTCCTTTTGAGTAAGTCGAATGGCATTTTTACTTAGTTCAATATGAATTTTAGTCTAGGCGATACCTTTTCTACGAGAGGCTACGCCAACGGTGAGCTTCTCTACGAGACGCTTTGCGAACGCTAACGCGCTTTTCAGTTTGATCGCGGTACGCTTTGCACAAAACTAGCTTATTCTGGATTTGGGGGGAGGCGATCGCTTATGGGTTTACAATCAAAAATAGAGCGCTAGATTTTACAATATCATCATTGCACCTCAGAGCGATAAAAAAGATTTTGGAGCGATCGTTTATGTTAGGTCTGGAGAGAATTACATTTGACCCTAGCATTATGGCTGGACAAGCTTGCATTCGCGGGATGCGAATTCCAGTTTCTTTAGTGGTAAATTTGGTAGCTTATGGAAAGTCCACAGAAGAAATTTTAGAAGAATATCCTGATTTAGAAGCAGAAGATATTCGTCAATCTCTTCTTTATGCAGCATGGTTGACTCAAGAACGAGTTTATACCTTCAAAAGTGCTTAACAAGTAATAATGAAGTTTTTGGCAGATATGGGAATTTCACTACGCACTGTAACTTGGTTGCGTGGTGCTGGTTATGATGTAGTGCATTTGCGCGATGAAGGTTTGCAAAGACTACCAGATGATGAGATTTTAATTAAAGCCCGTGCAGAAGCAAGAATTTTATTAACTATAGATTTAGATTTTGCCCAACTTTTAGCCGTGAGTGGGGAGAGTTTACCCAGTGTGATTTTGTTTAGGTTGGGGAACGAAAATTATGATGCAATTAATGAACGGTTGACGCAAGTTTTAAGTGAATGTCAGGAAGACTTAGAGTTAGGGGCAATTATTTCTGTAAGTAATGAAACTTTCCGAGTCAGGCGATTGCCTATATAACAATACGCTTGGGTTAAGGCTAAAAACTAAAACTGGCGTAGATTGGGGAGCCTCATTCTACCTCAGAGTTCAGAACAGGAAAGTCCGAGTTAAAGCGATACCTTCGGTGAGCTTCGCTAACGCACTTTTCAGTTTTATCACGGTACGCTTTGCACAAAACTAGTTTATTCTGGATTTTGGGAGAGGCGATCGCGTAAATATGCTAAACCTTCACGCATATCCACAGTATTGGGATGATTTGCGCCTAACCGTCGCTCAAAAATATCTAAAGCTTGGATTAAAAGCGGTTCAGCTTCGCTGTATCTGCCTTGGGAACCGTAGAGTAACGCTAGGTTGTTGAGGCTAGTGGCGAGAGATGGATGTTCTTCACCCAGCAGTTTGCGCCAGAGTGCCAAAGCTTGGATGTAAAAGGGTTCGGCTTCGCTGTATCTGCCTTGGGAGTAGTAGAGTAAGGCTAGGTTGTTG